>JAFWZH010000159.1 GCA_017522515.1 Clostridia bacterium | reverse complement strand
TATATAAGTTGCCCGCGAAAAAGTAAAAGCGGACATCTTTTAAGAAAATTTTTTATTGAAGAGTATTATCGGCAAAAACATCTCTTTTTAAAACGTTGGAAATATTCTTTTTGCCGATGATGTGTTATAATTTCAAGTAGAATTAAGAATTCATAAAATACTTTTGGTGTGGAAAACGAAGTGCTGAATGTGGATGATGTTATTGAAACAGTAAACCACTTTCGTTGCATTGATATGATTATTGATAATGCCAAAGCAAATCTTACGGAAAAATTTGTTAAAGAATTGCACTTAGTTTTAAAAACTGGAACAAGTGATGCTCGTAAGGATTGGTTCGCCGTGGGCGATTACAAAAAGTTGCCTAATGAAGTTGGTGGTGTAGAAACAACTTTGCCAGAAGAAGTTGCCGTTAAAATGAAAGAACTACTTGAAAAATATAACGCTAAAGGAAATAAAACTTTGGGAGATATTTTGGAGTTTCACGTTGCTTTCGAGAAGATTCATCCTTTCCAAGATGGCAATGGTAGAGTTGGAAGGCTTATCATGTTTAAAGAGTGCTTGAAACATAATATTGTACCTTTTATTATTGAAGATAATTTGAAGTTGTTTTACTATCGTGGGTTGAAAGAGTGGAACAAGGAAAAAGGCTTCTTGACTGATACTTGCTTGACTGCACAGGATAGGTACAAAAAATATTTAGATTATTTTAGAATTGGGTATTGAAAATTGTGAGATAAGAGGTGCTTGATATGGAATTGCTGTTAAATATGATTTTGAATCTTACCCAAGAAGAAATTAAAAATAGTAAAATTCAATTTAGTAATACCGAAGGACCTAGTGGAACTCCTTATATAGATAAGTGGCTCAAATTAGATGAGAATCAAAAAAGGTTAGGGATATGTCCGCAGTGTTCTTTTTGGGGATGGAAAGATGGAAAACAGCGTAATTTTTCTCCTGGACAATGGTGTTTTTCTTTTATAAAGTTAACAGGTGATGAGTGGTTGCTTGTTTCAGCAGGTGAGATTATAGAAGTGCCAAAAGGGACATGGGCGAAAGTTGATGTTATAAAGGAAAGGTTTGCTCCTTTGTTTGGAAGACTTGTAATTAAACGCAAGAAAAAGAATTCATTTGGTGCATACACTTTTAATATTGATACATATCTTGAAGAAGATAGTGTAGTTGTAAAAGAAATACTGCCTTGTATATATAGTGGTGAGCAATTTGAAGGATACGATAAAGTACACCTTCCTTATCGTAGATTGGCTGATATTTTTGATGGGAAAATAATGCCGACGTATTATGAAGCGCTAAAGAAAATAACAGGGGTATACTGTTTGACTGATACATCTAATGGAAAACTGTACATAGGTTCTGCTACTGGTAGTGAAGGCGTTGCTCAAAGATGGGGCAGTTATCTTGATTCCAAGCATGGTGGAAATGTGAAATTGGTTGAGTTGTTTAACGAAGAAGGTGCTGAATATTTTGAGAAGAACTTCACCTTTACCTTGCTTGATTATTTTGGCTTATCATATGATCCAAATAAAATTATAGAACGTGAGCAGTATTGGAAGAAGTGTTTAGATACTAAACATGGATATAATGATAATTGAAATGAAGGTGTATCTTAGTTGAAAGAAGAATGCAGAATACATACTTTTGCTGTAAAATGGCTTGATATATTTCAAAATCAAAACACGAATTATTTAGAAATAGTAGATGGAACTATGGGAGATGAATGTAGCTCTTTAGGTTTTGAAATGGATTGTGGAAATGCGTTTCGCGAAAGATATGGACAAGCAGTAAATGATTGTGATGCTTTGGAAAAGATTGTTGATGATATTATTGATATAAATCTTTTAGGTTCTGCTATTTTTTCGCAGTGGAGATACTTTAATCATTGGGCAGATAATGCTTCTGAAATATTAGAGTATGAAAATCGTAGATGGTTTGAGTTGGCATTGAGTAGGTTAGAGTTTTTAAGCAATCTGGGATTTTAATCCCCTCCTAAAAATTTTTTCAAAAAAGTGTTGACAAACTCTTTCTTACGCAATATAATAAATATCGTTCCGAACAACGGAATGACCTGCGGGAATAGCTCAGTGGTAGAGCACCTCCTTGCCAAGGAGGGGGTCGCGAGTTCGAGCCTCGTTTCCCGCTCCACTTAAAATTTTAGCCCTCTGGAGTTTTCCAGAGGGCTTTTTAGTATTGTCAACAAAGCTTCTTTATGATATGATACTATGAGCGATTTATGTCAGCAAAATTGCTGTAGGAAAGCTGACACACTAATCCGATTATATTATTTTATTTACCCATATAAATTTAAGGGAGGATTTTATTCATGAACGTAACCGTTGAAAGAGTAGGTAATGAAGCAACTCTGAAAATCACTGCTGAAGCAGCAGTTGTAAACAATGGCTTTAAACAAGCTGTACAAAAAATTGCTCAAAGCGTAAATATCCCGGGCTTCCGCAAAGGCAAAGCTCCCCGCAACATCATCGAAATGCACTATGGCAAAGATGCTGTTAAACAAGAAGCTTTCGAATTTGTTGCTAACAAAGCTTATAGCGAAGCTTTGGAACTCCAAAAACTTATCCCCGTTGATGACCCGAAAGTAGAAACTTCCGTATTCGAAGAAGGTCAAGACATGGAATTGGTTATCAAAGTTACTTTGAAACCGGAACCGGAACTGGGCGAATACAAAGGCTTGCACGTTGAAAAACAAGAAGCTGTTGTAACCGACGAAGACGTTGACGCTGCTGTAAATGACCTGCGTAACCGCAACGCTAAAATGGTAGCTGCTGAAGAAGGCGCTGTAATTGAAAAAGGCGACTTCGCAATCATCGACTTTGCTGGTACTGTTGACGGCGAAGCTTTCAGCGGCGGCGAAGGCAAAGGCTATCCTTTGGAAGTTGGCTCCAACTCCTTCATCCCTGGCTTCGAAGACCAATTGGTTGGTTTGTCCAAAGGCGATTCCACTGACGTAGAAGTAACCTTCCCGACCGAATACTTCGTAGCTGAATTGGCTGGCAAAGAAGCTATCTTCAAAGTAAACATCCAAGACGTTAAACGTAAAGTATTGCCGGAAATGACCGACGAATACGTTGCAGCTAACAGCGATTTCAAAACCGTTGAAGAACTGCGCGCTAACTATAAAGAACGCATGCAAGTAGCTGCTGAAGAACAAGCTAACGTTGCTTACGAACGCGCTTTGGTTGACTTGGCTGTAGCAAACGCTACCTTCGAAGTTCCTGCTATCATGATTGAAGACCGCATTACCCAAATGGTTGACGAAATGAAAATGAGCCTCGAAGCTCGCAAAATGTCCTTGGAAATGTACATGCAATACACTGGCCAAGACATGGACAAAATCCGTGAAAACCAACGCCCGACTGCTGAAGAAAACGTTAAAACCGACCTCGTTCTGGATGCAATCGCAAAAGCTGAAAACATCCAAGTAGACATGGCTGACGTTGACGCTGAAATCGCAGCAATCGCTGACCAACACGGCGCTAAAGTTGAAGAAGTTAAACAAATCATCAAAAACAACGGTACCATGGGTCTCTTGCTCGCAAACATCCTGCGCCGCAAAGCTGCTCACGTTGTGATCGACAGCGCTCAATAATTGAATCCCTAAAATTATAAAATCTAACCTTCAAAGTGCCGTAGTACCTACGGCACTTGTGGTGTTTTTAGTGAAGGAGTGAAACAATGAACTACGTGCCTATCGTCGTTGAACAATCCAGCCGCGGAGAACGTTCCTATGACATTTACTCTCGTCTGCTCAAAGACAGAATAGTTTTTGTGACCGGACCCATCGATGACAACATGGCGAATGTTGTCATTGCTCAATTGCTCTTTTTAGAATCTGAAGATCCTGACAAAGATATTCATCTGTA
>JAFWZH010000158.1 GCA_017522515.1 Clostridia bacterium | reverse complement strand
TATTGTTTTTATGATTAAACGACTTACAATAACAATAAAGACACCATTCGTTGATTTCTCATTTGCTCCTATGATTGTTATAGCATTGCGCTATTTGCATAAACCCTCGGAGAGCGCACTGCACCACCTTTACGGTGGTGAGTAAGTGCGCCCTTAAGGGATATATATCAGCCTTTAATTCATCTTTTTAAGCAAATACCCCTCAATATCAGTAAATTTCATGGTCTTGATTTCAGGTATAATCTTCTCCAAAATCGCGCCCTCTACAATAAGCCTGTGGTTTCGCTCTGTGCGTTCCTTCTTACGGTTGCGATTTTCTGCCTGCTCAAGTCTGTGCTTGGCTTGTATGAGCTTTTTCTCGTCATCGGTCATAAATATCACCTCCAATCTGTTGGCACCGTAAGCGGTGCCGTTTTTTATTGTGTTTTTATCTGTGGCTCCAAAATCTGAATGTTTTGGCACCGTTAAAACATATCAAGAAATGCCAATGCCTCTGCATCATTTTTCTGTTTTTCTTCCTCTGTCAATTCCATATTAAAACTCTCCGAAGAAGGAGAAGGAGTTGATGCGGTAACTGAAATGCCACACAACTCCTCTTTAAGAATCTCTCTGAACTTTTCAAGCAGTTCATCGTCTGCTGTTTGTTTCTCTGCATAAGCGATAGCCGATTTTATCGCATCAATGATAAACTGATTTCTTGACTTATATTTTTCTTTGTCAAGGCTGTTCAAATAATCAATGATTGTCGTGTGTTCTGTGTCGCTTAAATTAAAGCGGACATTTATGCGATACTCACTCATATCCTGCCACTTTTCATCATAGTTTCGGCAAGGTACTCGTAACCCTTTGCCGCCGCACAGATGTCATCAACAAACTGAATACGATCTGCATTGAACTTGTAGAAATTCTTTACGAGGCAACCGCCACCGCCGGTAATATACAGAAGCATAGTGTTTTCATCGTAGCCGTGGTCACGGAGTCTGTGGAAGATTTCAGCTACATATTTCTGTACCTCTGCCTTGATAATCTTCATATCAGACTGAACAATGTTTGCGGTACCCTTGCACAGTACCTCATCAATAATATGCTCATTGATTTCTCTCTGTGTTTTTCTGAGGAATGCTTCACGGATATCGACAGTACAGAAATGTGTCCCGAACTTTTCTGTGTACATTCTCTCTGACTGCGGTCTGCCGTCTATGACATACAGAACATTCATTGTACCGTTACCAATGTCAGCAACAAGATTTACACCGTCCATTTTGGTTGCAAACTGCGAAACCGCAGCATATCCCTGAGGATAGATACTCGCACCTGCTATTTTGATTTTGTACTCGGTATGCTGCCAAGTGAAAGTTACTTCCTCATTCTTGGTGAGATATGCTTTGAAGCTCTCTTTCTGACCTGCAGTCCAAGTAAGTGGCAGACCTGCCGCAATGTGAACAGTGGCTTCTGTCAAGTTTTCTGCACTTAACTCCTTGGCAATAGCCACAAGGGTGAGGGCATAATAGTCCTCGTCTTTAATTTTGTCGGGAAGAAACTCCTTGTGTCCTTCACCGATAAGATAGAACTTCCCGCCGTAAACAAGCATATCCTTTGTGAAAAGCGGCTCTGAATCATAAGCCGTAATGCCTGTTCTGAAGCAGTGGTTTGCAGTTTTGATGTTGCCGTAACCATGGTCAACACCGATGATGATTACACCATTAATTTTTTTCATTTTGAATTACTCCTTTAATTTAAATTTTTGTTAGATAATAGATTTGGGCATAAAAAAACACCCTCCACGGGTGCAGTGAAAAATGGGGCTGTCGCGAATGTTGAATATAAACACTTCCTTTCATTAAAATATTTTATGTAAAGTTAGTTAGTGGCTATTTTAGCCATCTACCAGAATTCCTGATGTAAAAATCCCAAGTTATCAAAATGATAACTTAGATAAAAAGTGGTAACTGTTCAATGCGTTCAGTTACCAAAAATGTGTCGCAGTATTCATATTACGGGAATTGTATATCTTGATTTGTTTGGCGTAGGTGTGTTATAATTAACATATACAAATCAGAATTTGATAAGGTGATTTCATGAAAAAATTTACAGTGGTATGTGCATTATTTGTTCTTTGTGTTTTTTTATCATCATGTAATAAAGATTATCTTGACTATTATGAAAATAACCTTAATGATTATACTGCAATTGTTCAATATGCATTGGAAAATTATGCTAAAGAAAATGAAAGGGTTGTTGTATTATTAAGTGATATTAATGATGAGAATTTGGTTGAAAACATCACAGTAGCAGAAGAAAAATTCTCATATATCTGGGTAGAAAACAACAATGTCATCTTTTGGGATAATGAAATGAAAACGTTAGGGTTATTGTATTCCGAAAAAACGAATGAAGCTCTTGATGATATCGAAGAGTGGTATAATAACATAGATAAAGAAAGAATTCAAAAAAACTGGTATTTAATAGGACAGTTTAATTGTATCTAAACTTAACACTAACACTTGTTCTGAAATTAAAAGAGGGGATTTTATGAAAAAATTAGTGTGTTTTATAATAATAGTTTCCACTATATTTTTGTATGGATGCTCAAATGCTATAATTAACCCAGATACCTCAGAAAACGAACAAACAGAAGCAGAAAGCACTTTACCAAATATTAATTATAACGAAAATGTAATATTACCCAATGTTAAGGTCAAGTCAACAAATTTGGCAAAAGAATTTAAAAATTTGAACCTAAGCAATTTTACAATCATAAATGCTATAGGTGATGCTTACTATGGGTATAAATCTACATATTCAGATAATGGTATAAACGATGAATTTATGTTAATTTATTCCCAATCAGAAAAAGAAATGAAGTTAAAATCTCCACAAAATATTATAAACTGGTCAGTTGGTTCAGGTTCTATGGTAGTGCTTAATGATAGATATCTTTACGAATGGAAAAGTTATACATCAGAGTTTGCCGAGGAGTCTGCTTATGATGTGAAATTAACAAGAATTGATTGCGAGAACGGAACTGTTGAGATTGTTGATGAATTAAAATATAATACCCCACTAATTTATATGTGCAAAATAAGCGATACAGAGTTTTTATCATACAGCATTACACAAGGTTCTTCAGATAAAACGGAATATGCAACGATATCGACGGCTTGGATTTATAATATAAACGGCGAAAAGAAAGAAATAATTAATGAAAGATACGAAAATGATATAAACTGGACAGACAGTGAAGGAATACTAATTGAACATTTTGCTGTAAAAGACGGAAAACTATTTGGCTTGGGACGTCGTCAAGTAGCCGGTAAATATAAATTCTTTTTATATCAATATGATAAAAATGGAAAATTAATAAATGAAGAAGTTTTAATTGGTTTTGAAAATATTATTGGTTCTGAACAAATGCTTGAACTTCATTTGATTGGAGATTATATTGCTTTTCGAACATACGAAAGTCTTACAACATATATTTGCAAAAAATCTGATGTTGGAATTGAACTTATTATGAAAGGTACAGACCGCCAAGTTCAATATGCAGTTTCAAGCAAATTTATCTTTTTCATTGAGAGCAATGTAAATGTATATAGCGGAGAAATTGAACAGAAAGAATGTCCATTATATATAATTGACATTCAGAATGATAAAGTTTATGCAACAGATTTTATAATAGATTTAGAAAATCCTTATTTTGTAGGCATTCAATCATTATCAGATGAAAGTTTACTCGTTATGTATTGTGAATCCGGCATATACAATCCTTTGAATATAAAACATTATCTAATTGATAAAGAAACAATTGAAGCCAAAATGCGTGAAATGTTTTAAGTCCATATTAGTATAAATAAAAATTTGAAAGCGAGGTACATAACATGTGGAAATACATTTTGATTGGTATAGTTGCTATGATTTTGGAAGGGGTATTTGTGGTAATGTTTTCCGGAATTTTTAACGGATTATCACAAGTAGAAGGCCTTGTAATTGGTACAGGAATTTTCTTAGCTTTTGAAATGGTAATATGCACAGGTATAATTCTAACCAAGATAAATAAGCAGTGAAATTCCAATTTATACAAATTAATTCTTTCAACTGCTCTCCTCGGAGGGCAGTTTTTCTTTGCCCTTTCCCTACCTCTGCTATGCTTAATACAGATTTAGTGGGGGCAGTTTATATAATAACGATTGCAATACACAAATTCCTATGATATACTGAAAATAATCAATAATTATCAGGGAGAACAGTATGAAAAACAAAAAATATCTGATACCTGAAATTTCGGCACTCAGTATAATTTCAACCGCCCGCAAAACCGACGACGGATATGATTTCTGTTTTGATTCAACATCTATCCCGAATGAATATCGCACAGAAAATACTCTGCAGGATGACTGCCCGATTTTTCATCAGGCTATGTGTATCCTTTACGGTGATGATTTCCGCAACAGTGAGCTTCTGTGTGAGGCTCTTCGTGATGTTTTTGTATATGTAGATTTCTCGGGTATATTTAACCGTATGCCTGTTGGCAGAATCCTTGAATTACAAGAGCTTGCAAAAGAGATGTTCAAGCCAAAGGGTATAAAGATTAATTTCGGCAAAGAGGATATGACATATATCGCCTTTGAACGGTCTGCATCTATGAGCCGTGATAACAGACTTTCGTTTGTACGCTCGGATATTTATGAGGCACTTAAGGAAAGAATGATGCTGGGTATGACTATCGGCAAATGTCAGCTCAGTAAGCTTTACGCATATAACGCTCTGCTTTTCACAAGCGGCAAAAGGTACGACGAAGAAGATATTCTTTCCGAAAAGAGAATTATTGTTATAGATAATCCCGAATCGGTTGTAAAAGATGTTGACGTTATTACCGTAACCGACGATGGTACAAACAACCCAGTGCGTATGTACACAAGAGTACAGAAGAAAACAGATGTTAAGATAACAGAGTTTGACGGAGAGGGTCTGATTTCGGTAAATCTCGCAAGAAAGCTCGAAGCTAATCATCACTCCTTTCAAATTCGTCTTCCGTATATAAAGGGTGTGGTTCACGAAGTAGATTTTGCTTCACTTTTCAAAGAAATCGGTGTACCGTTTATCACGGATATTTTCGGTGTTAAGCATAACCCTGTGGATGTTGATATTATCCTTACCAAAAGTATGTTTAAGGGCTTTGGGTGGATGACGGAAAACGGTCTTTCCTGGAAAGAGTATATGTACCGCTGCAGAAAGTATAAGCACGCACTTTATGTTTCAGGCAAGGACAGAGAATATACACCTGACACTATTGAGCTTAATTATCAGTTTCTCAATACTCTTGCAATAATGAATGATGAATTCCGCCCTGCAGATTTACCTTTAGGATGGAATGAAGCTCCGGAAGCCGAAAAGCAAAACTGGATTACCAAAACAACAGAAAATGCATATTTTAGCTTCATTGGTAATAGGGAAACACGGAAAAACTATCTTCTTGGAAAAGGTGATATTTATTCGGATATAATCCGCAAAAATCCTCTCTTTATTGGTGAGCCTATGTTTCAGTCAGAGCTTTCGGATAAAGCTGAAAGCATAGCTGACAAATACTCTATGGGTAAGCTTTTGGTTTCAGGTGATAACCGTTATCTTTCCGATGACCTTATGAAGCTTCTTGCATATATAGTTAAGTCCTCAGAGGGTGAAACAGACGCATATCAGAAACTCAAAAAAGAACAGCTTCACGATAACTTGATGTACGCTCCTATGCCTACGTATAAAGAAAATGATAGCTACACTCTTCTTCGCAGTCCGCACATAGCAAGAAATGAAGAGGTTGTTGCAGTACCACTCAAGAATGTAGGTGTTATCCGCGAGAAATATCTTTCTCATCTTCACTATGTAATAATGGTTGACTCCCGTTCCCTCATCCCTGAACGCCTTGGCGGTGCTGACTATGACGGTGATATGATTAAAACTGTTGCTGACCCTCTTGTAAACGCTTGTGTAAAAAGAAGCAGTACAATTCTCCCCGTACTAAAAATACCCACTGCCGAGCCTTTGATTTCTGATGCAAATGATTGGGAGGCAAGATTTGCTACGGTTAAAGCTACATTCTCTTCCCGTGTAGGTCAGATAAGCAATGCGGCTCTCAGCAGAGGTGTTATTGCTTATGACGAAAGCATTACCGATGAAGAAAGAAAAGCCGTTCTTGAAGAGGTTGAAACTCTCGCAATTCTGACAGGTCTTGAAATAGATTCTGCCAAAAGCGGTATCAAGCCTGATTTATCAGCTTACCTTGAAGCAAGAAATATAAAAAGAAGCCGTTTCTTGAAATACAAGGATATTTTTGACCAAGGTGATACTGCTGAATGGTATGAGCCTACAAAAGCACAGAAGATGGCAAAATACTTTGGTTGCATTAATTGGGACAGTGTTACATCAAACCTTGAAAAGCTGCCGTATTATGCATACAGTATGGCTATGCAAACAGAAAAAGCAACCGACAAGCCTGCAAAAGACAGTGAGCTTTTTACCTTTGCCGCAGAACCCGATTGGAAAGAAAAGCTTGACAATACCACCCTGCAAAGGGTTAAATCTCTGATATCCGATTATGAAACTGCACTTAAAAGAATACGCTTTTTAACTCATACAGAGAAAGATATGAAGCGACAAAATGATGTGTACCGCATTCTTATGGCACGGGGTCAGGAAAAGGATTTTTCCGTTGATGAGATTTATACCGCCTTTGATAAAATGAGCAGTTATCAGGTGCGTTTGGCAAGACAACAGCTTATTGCAGGAGATTGGCAGTTTACACCTCCCGTAGACAGAGTGAGAAGGTTTTATGAAATTACAGACACCGTATGGGATTCTGACATTGTCCGTCTTTTCTGTGATTTCAGATGTGGCGGTTACCGTATGCTTGGTGATGTTATCAGTGATTTTGATGATATGCACCGCAACAGAAGCCTAAAGAAAAACTATCTTTCACAAAAGGGAGATTCGCCTCAGATGAAGGCTATGGTTTCAGGCATAAAGCATACCGCTGATGCTAAAAATCAGATTATCTCCAACTGCAAGCATATTATGCTTCCCATAAGGACAAGAAATGCCGCACCGTCGCTTAATCCCGAGGATGTGGTAAAATGTGCTGTAGCTCTCGGCAAAAGGAAGTTTGCTCTTGAGGTTTTACCGGACATAGTATTACGGTTAACTATTGACAGCAGTATTTCGTCCGAGGAACCTAAAAAGAAGAAGTGGAGGTTATGGTAATGACAAATGAATGGAAAGAGTTTCAAAGCTATGTAAAAAAGCCCTCATACTTTTGTATAAACAAAAAAGACCTCTCATTTCTCGGTAGGTTCAGTTTTAAAACCTTGACTGAATTTGAGGGTCTCGGAAGAATACTCACAGTAATTGCAAGAGGTTATCTTTTTCACAATACCGACGGAAGCTTAAAGGACGGAAACCCTTATGACAGAATTGAACATGCGAGAAACGCTCTTTGTGCTTGGTGCAGTGTTCCCGAAGAAAAAGACGGTACAGATGTTAACTTCAAGCATTTACACAAAGATTTTCCTGAACTTGTAGCAGAAGACGGCAGAGGTTGGTTTTACAGTCACATTAAAAACATACACTTTTTTGCCATGTGCAATGCAAGTGTAATAAGTACCGACAACCTTGAGAAAATATCTTTAATAGCAAAAAATTTTGAAACACCTTGGAAAAATAAGCTTAAACAAATGCAGATTCCCGCTTTTTCCATAAACACAAAGGGTACTTGGGTACTGAAATTTGACTATATTATTGCAGATGCACTTGAGCTCGGTCCTCTGAGAATGGAAGCAGTTTCTTTACCGATTGAATTCCATTCAAAGGTTGTTATGTGTGATGAAAAAGGCTTACCCTTTGAAGCTGTGCGGGATGTGGTCTGCTACTGTCTTGCCAACAAATCCGAAGACAGTGAATGGATTGTGCTTCCCGTTGCAAGCTTTGACTGCTATTACAACAGCACTATTTTCAGTAAAAAGTGGCTGTCGAGAATTCCCGAGACAATAATCAAGCGTGAAAGTGCACTTGGTGTTTGCAGGGTTAAGCTGATGCTTGAATAAGAAAAATCCCGTTAAGTGCAGAAAATGCTTACTTAACGGGATGTATTTTTATGGTTTCAAATGACCAATTTGGTCTGTTGAAAATATTTGGTGGGGGCAGTTTATATAATAATGGAAATTTAATTAAATTTATATAAAATACAAGTTTGAATTAATCTCTTCACAATAGATATATGTTTAAATTTTGCCTTAGAAATAAATTTTCTTAAGGTCTTAATATGGCAAGAGTTTGTGTGTATTGAAATTTGTTAATCAAATATGATATAATTAATA
>JAFWZH010000157.1 GCA_017522515.1 Clostridia bacterium | reverse complement strand
TATCAATCTGCCAATGATATATTCATCAGCTATACAGCCTACCATACTTGTTCGGCTGTCAATAGAAGTTGAACGGTGGTCACCCATTACAAATATTCTGCTTTCGGGAACCTGATATGGTAAATCAATATCACATTCTCCGAGGGCTTTTTCATCAATATAAGGTTCATCAAGAGCCTTTCCGTTGACGTATACCGTTCCGTCTTCTGTAATGTCAATCCAGTCCGTTGTCGCTTTCGATATGATACAAAAATTCCAATTATAAACAAATTGCCTGTGCTATTCGGTATAGTAAAAAAATAAAGGCATCTACCAAGTGGTAGATGCCCCGAAATGCTACATCTCAACTATTACCTCGCTTCCATCTCTAAATACAAACAACATTTTCTCTTTGTTATATACTATCATTTTTTCAAGCATAGAAACCCAAAATACATTATCAAATTCAGTTATAAAATCTGAATTTTCATTTTGATTCAAAAAGCGTTTTATTATCTCACGGCGAGCAGTTTTATCGTTAATCTCCTTTTTGAGTTCATTGTTAGCAGCTTTCAGCAATTCATAACGACTAACAATTTTCCCTCTTTCCGCTCTATATTCGCTTGTATCCAATGAAGACATATTCTTCATCTCAACTTCAATTTCTGTCAGCTCTGATTTAACATTTTCTTGTTTTTCCTCCAACATATCAGTCCCAAGCTTACTGTTAATAATCTCATCATATCCTAAAATAATATCCTTACGACTATTCAACAGCTTATTAACAGCCTTTATAAATAAATTTTTAATCTGTTCTTCAGTAAGATATGGTGTACTGCATTTCTGACCTTTATATTTATCATTGCACTGCCAAACAACTTTGCGATACTTATCATTTGAATGCCATACTTTAGAACCATAGCTACCCCCACAGTCGCCGCAATAAATTTTTGATGATAAAATAGTTGTTCCGCACTGCCTTTTACCTTTGCTGCCAACCGCAAGCAATTTTTGCACAAAATCAAATATTTCAGGTTCTATAATTGCCTCGTGATTTCCCTTTACATAATATTGCTTCAATTCGCCATTATTTTTCACCAATTTTTTTGTAAGAAAATCTGATACATAATACTTCTGCAGCAATGCGTCACCTTTATATTTCTCATTCGTAAGGATACGCAAAACAGTATAATATCTCCATTGTGATTTCCCAAAGGGTGTTGCTATTCCATCTCCGGTCAGTATTTTTGCTATTTGAGTCAAATTATAACCTTGTAAATACATACTGAAAATTCTGCGTACAATAGCAGCTTGTTCTTCATCTATTGCAAGTCCGCCATTCTCTCCTTTTTTATAACCAAGAAATTTTGAATATGAAATCGTCACTTTTCCATCTGCCATACTCTTTCTTTTGCCCCAGCGGACATTTTCTGATATAGAACGGCTTTCTTCCTGTGCAATCGAACTCATAATAGTCAGTAATAATTCACCTTTTGAATCAAGCGTCCATATGTTTTCTTTTTCAAAGTAACACTCAACTCCATGTTCTTTTAATGTGCGTATGGTAGTTAAGCTGTCAACTGTATTTCTTGCAAACCTGCTGACTGATTTTGTTATTATAAGGTCAATTTTACCAGCGAGAGCGTCAGCAATCATAGCATTAAATGATTCTCTTTTTGCTGTACTTAATCCACTTACCCCCTCATCAGCGTAAACTCCCGCAAACTTCCACCCGATGTGTTCTTTGATATACTTAGTATAGTACTTCACCTGTGTTTCATATGATGTTTGCTGTTCTTCATAGTCGGTACTTACACGTGCATATGCTGCCACTCGTATCTTTTTTATAGCATCTGCATTAGATGTGTTACATTCCTCACAAGTTGCCGGAATTACAGTCACCTGTCTTTCAATCTTATTTTCCGGCTGAATTGATTTCAAAACTGTTTCCATTGCAGATTCTTTCTCCTTTCTCTTTCAGCTAAAACCTGCACAAATATTTTGTTATCAAGAATAGCATCATGACAAGCACCTTTATCATCAGTTACTGAAGTTCCGTAAAAATCATTGCGTATTATATCGCCAATACTATAACGTGTAAAACAATTTCCCCTTACTGTGCGTATACCTCGCCTTGTAACTTCTTTTGCAATTTCCATATAATTTAATCCATCTAAATACAAACTAAAAATACAACGTATTGATTCAGCTTCTTCCGGAATAATAAAATACTTATTCAGAGCAAAATCATATTTGTAACCCAATATATGCCTGCAATATTTTTCACTTCGTTCGCTTCGTATCTCTTGAGCTTTTTCAAAAATATCGTGATTAATAATTGCTTTGTGACAATTCTCATAAAGATATTTAGGCAATTCCCCTCTGTTCAATTTTTTGATTTTTGTCAAGTGATTTTCAACAAACTTTTTCTGCCATAAAAGATTTCCTGTATATATTTCATTACCAATAATTCTTCCAATAGTTCCCTTATCAAATTTACAGCCATTAGTTGTTTTAACACCTCTGCTATTCAAAATATTGGCAATTTGACGGAAAGATTCTCCATTCAAATACATATTGAATATCTCACGCACTATTTTCGCCTCATCCAAAATAAAAACATATTGATTAAGTTCATCGTCAAACCGATAACCATATACGTGTTTATTCCACGCTTTTGCTTCTCCGCTTGCATATTTCCTACGCATACCCCATTTTACATTTTCTGAAATAGAACGAGATTCTTCTTGTGCAAATGAGGCAAGGATAGTAAGAATGAACTCACCTTCTTTGCTAAAGCTGCTTATATTTTCTCTTTCAAAGCGAACTTCTACACCAAGTTTTTTCAAATGCCTTACCGATTCAAGCAAATCAACGGTATTTCGTGCAAATCTGGAAATACTCTTACAAAGAATAATATCCACATTTCCTTTTTCACATTCGTTCATTAATTCTTGAAATGCATCTCTTTTTTGAATTTTCGTTCCGGTAATTCCTCGATCCGCATATACACCGATATAATCCCAATCAGGATTATTCTGAATAAGTTTGCTATAGTAGCTAATCTGTGCATTTACAGAATGCAGCATTGGCTCTGATTCCACAGACACTCTTACATATGCTGCTACACGCTTTCTTTTGAAAAACATTGTTTTTTCCGACTGAAGTGTAATTATTTCTTTCATAAATTCCCCCACAAATTTAATAACAGGGATAGGTATTAGATTTTCCCATTACTTATCCGTAAATATCGCTGTTTATCAAGGATTTTCAGAAATAAACGCTAACAAGAACGGGTTGTATTTCTCTTTTAAAATTGTATCAATTTCGTCATATTCTATTTGAGTAATCAATCCCTCTTTAAGAAGTTTTTTTGAAATAAGTAAATTCAGAGTGAAGTCCATTTCTCTCTGTATAAAATCAGTATCTTCTGCAGCAAGTTCAAACGAATTCGGCATAATTATTTCCTCCTGAAAAATCAAATTATAGCAAACGACAAAATTTTTTGGCGTTTGCTAACCCACCCTTTTGAAAAACAGCTATGCACGACATCTGCTTTTTCTTTAGGGCTGCCCTTAAAACATAACAAAAAAGGCTGTCTGACCCGAATAGACATAGTATCCCCCTTAAAAAGTATACTATATATCTATCCGAATCAAACAACCCTGCCTTTCATTATTATCTGCTATTATTGTATCACTCTTTTAAGTTTCTGTCAATACTTTGGAAATTATGGAAATTTATCGAGGGAAACCCTTTTGAGAAAGTTTTTCCCCAGCAAGTTTCAATGATACTCCGTCAAATCCTTATGGTTCTGTCCGACTTCTATATTCAATATTACGGAATATAATTTCTCACAATTGCAGTTACAACACCGTTGGAAGTTTCCACAATTGTATTACTGTTGACAAAATGCGTATCATATGTAAGAAGTGATATAAGTTCTTCGGCAGTATATGTCTTTGGGTTATCCATATCAGAATTATCTGTAAATACAAAATCAGCTGAAAGAGTGTAGGTATTTTCGCCGATTTCATAATAGGAATGGCGGTCATTCATACCGCTTTCGAAATACAAGCCATTTTCGTCTGTTTTAAAATAACGTCCGCCATTTTCAATGCCGCCATTTACAACGATAAGACCGCTGTCACGGACTTCTATAGTTTCAACAGCAACATTCTTGCCAAGACACCAGATTGTATCGCCAACTTTCAGAGATTGAATATCTTCACCGCTGAACATTTCATAGCGGTAAATCATAGTTGTCAATGTGAATGTGCCGTCAGCGTTTTTGATGAAATCGCCTGTTCCAAAAGATGCCGCAAATTTTGCATTGTCAAATTCCTCAACTCCCTGATGACGTCCAAGCGGTCCATTCAGGGCGAAAATCTCATTTGGGCTTGCTGCGGTTGTTTCTTGTACAGTAGTTGCAGGCTCAGTAGGTGGCTCTGTTTGAGTAACTGTAGTAGTTTCAGCCTCAGTAGTTGGGGTTATTTCGGGAGCTGCGGTATCAGCTGCGGTTGCTGACTGTGATTCTGATTCTATAATATTTTCTGCTGTTGTTCCCACAACTGGGGCTTCTGTTGTCTGTTCAGCTGTATTGTCTATTTTCTCAACTTCAATTCCGCATCCTGTCAAAGAAAGCAAAGCCGTCAGCACCATAATTCCAATATATTTTTTCATAAATCTTCTCCTTTATTTCTCATAAATTTATTGTATCTCTTTCGCATACCAAAAGAACATACAATTTTTTCTTTAGGGAACCCCTTTATTATACACGACACACAAAAAATTGTCAATAGTTCAAGAGTGGGTTCGGATATATTTTTTTGAAAAAACTGTAGAGGCTCCCTGTAATGCTTATCCGCAATAGGTTATATTGCTCCACCAGCTAAACTTTATCAGCAAACCCGAAAAACTATATCAAACTCCAAAGTTTTTATCGGTATACCAGCAAAAACTTCTTGACTAAAAGAAGTTTTTCGGGTATAATTATATTAAGGGCATCTCTAAAAACTCGTTTAATTAAAGAAAAAACAGATAGGTATGACAGCTGCAAGGAAACCTTCCACAGGCATGCTGTCGCACTCCAAGGGAGATTGACGAAGCAGATGTCGTGCATAGCTGTTTTTTCTCAAAAGGGTTTTTAGAGATGACCTTAAAGTGCCTCGCACATCCGCAAACTAAAGTTTGCAATAGTATATCGGAGGTGTTGCTATGATTATCAGACCTGATTATATAGAAGCTATTAAGTCATTTATTGACGTGCCACTTGTAAAAATTCTTGCAGGTGTCCGTCGCTGCGGAAAATCCACTATCCTTGCAATGATAGCTGAGGAACTGAAAAAGCGTGGAATCAGCAATGAAAATATTATCCAACGCAGATACAATGAAATGAATATTGATGATAACTTTACCGCAAAAGATATGTACAACGACCTGAAAACTGCTATTCAGAATAAGGGCAGATGTTATCTGTTCCTCGATGAATTACAGGAGGTTAACGGCTGGGAAAAGGTTGTGAATAGTCTGCTTGAAAGCTGTGATGTTGACATTTACGTGACAGGCTCAAACTCAAAACTGATGTCAAGCGAAATTTCAACATATCTCACAGGACGCTATGTTCTGATACCTGTATATACGCTATCTTTCAAGGAATATCTCACTTTCAAAAACAAGGATTTTTCCGAAGCAAGAACTGTATTTGACGAGTATATTCAATTCGGCGGTTTTCCTCTTATCGGTATCAGCGATTTCGATACACGTTCCGCTTATCAGATTGTGGAGGGAATTTACGCCTCTGTTATCACAAGGGATATTTCCAAGCGGCACAAAATACGTAACAAGGAGCTTTTTGACCGAGTTGTACGCTACATTGTTGAAAATGTGGGAATGACTTTTTCCGCTTCGTCTATTATAAAATTCCTCAAAAGCGAAAACCGCAGTCTTTCTGTGGAATCGGTTTACAACTATATCAAATGGCTCACAGAAGCTTTTATTATTTATCCCTGCCAGAGATATGATTTACAAGGCAAATCTGTGCTGAAAACACAGGAAAAATATTATCTTTCCGACATTTCATTCAGATATAGCCAAATGGGCTTTGACAGAAAAATGCTTTCTGCAATGTTTGAAAATGTAGTATATCTTGAAATGAAACGCAGGGGCTATGATGTATATATCGGAAAGAACAGCACAAAGGAAATTGACTTTGTAGGAGTTCGCAGAGAAGAACGTATATATGTGCAGGTTTGCGTTGAACTACCGACAGAATCCACTCGTGAAACAGATAATCTTATGGAAATTAAAGACCATTATCACAAGTATGTTGTCTGCCGTGACCCTCTTGCAATCGGTAATGACAACGGCATTGAAATCGTGCATATTGCAGATTTCCTTTTGCGGGAAAATTGGTGATTTTCAAAGATATGATAATTACGCTGAATAATAAAGCAACTTCACATAAACCAACCCGAAAAACTATGTTAAATTCCAAAGTTTTTACTGGTATACCAGTAAAAACTTCTTGACTAAAAGAAGTTTTTCGGGTATAATAAGAATAAAATAAAGGAGAAATATTATGATTACAGATTGCTACGATATTAAAACAGAACCCGTTATTAACATTAAGGATTTTTACGGCGAACCAAAACATATTACAGATTTATGTCTGATTATCTTTTCAATAGATATACATAATCACCTGCTTAATACCTATCCATGCGAAAAGATTGGAATTCTGAGTTCTTGTAACGGTGATATAACTATCTATAAAATGAATTATAAAGGCAGAGATATTGCCTTTTATTTAACTGGCATAGGTTCTGCACTTGCGTCGGCTTTCTGCTATGAAGCACATTGGCAGACAGGTGCCACAAAATTTATTATGTTTGGTTCTTGCGGAAGTCTTGACAGAGAAAAAACCGAAGGCAGATTTATAATTCCCACAGAAAGCTATCGTGGCGAAGGTTGTTCATACTACTTTGCTGAACCCGCAGACTATATTGAAATCAAAAACAGCAAGAAATTAGCTGATATATTTGAAGAATTAAATATCCCCTATGTATTGGGCAAAGTCTGGACAACAGATTCTATGATAAGAGAAACTGTGGGACTTGTTGAAAAACGCAGAAAAGAGGGCTGTATTGCAGTTGAAATGGAACTTGCAGGTGTGCAGGCTTTGTGTGATTTCTATGATTTTGAGCTTTATGATTTTCTTGAATCAGGTGATGTACTGGAATCAAGCGGTTACGACATTGAGGGACTTCACGGGGCAAATCACAATCTAGGTAAATTATATATTGCACTTGAAACAGCTTTGTTTTTGTAAAATCATAATTTCTAAAAATGCCTCCCCATTCTGAATGGAGAGGCATTTTATACCAATCCCTAAAATATTAGCAGACAAATCCAATGGCATAAGGTGCAATTTGTGATTGTTTTATGATAAAATCACAGTAGAATTATTTAAAGTGCCTCGCACATCCGCAAACTAAAGTTTGCTCCGTGCGGATCGGCAAATAGCAAACGCCAAAAGGTTTTGTCGTTTGCTATATTATCTTAACCAATAAAAATCCCCCTATAAACCGCTATTTGTAATATCTCCCAAAACGCTGAATTCCCCATTGACAATTGTTACAAAAAATACTATAATTAAATGTGAACGCTAACGAGGGTTAGTGTAAAACATGATATTATGGAGGTAAACTATGTCAGCACACAGCAAATCAAACGACGAGATACTCAGCGAATATGGCGTGAGTGTCGAAAAGGGGTTATCAGATGCGGAGGTAACTGCCAACCGTGAAAAATACGGTGAAAATAAGCTCCGTGAGAAAAAGAAGAAAACTACTCTCCAGCGTTTTTTGGAGCAGTTCAAGGACGTTATGATTATTATTCTGCTCATTGCGGCAGTTATTTCATTTGTCGTTGCAATTATTGAGGGCAATCCCAAGGAATTCTTTGAACCCGTTCTCATTCTCCTTATTGTTGTTCTCAACGCAATTATGGGTGTTGTTCAGGAAAGCAAGGCTGAAAAGGCTCTCGATGCTCTCCAGAATTTATCAGCTCCCCATGCCCGTGTTATCAGAAACGGTGTTAAAAAGGTAATTGATGCCGCTGAACTCGTTCCCGGAGATGTTATTCACCTTGAAGCAGGCGATTTCGTACCTGCCGATTCACGTCTTATCCACAGCGTAAGCCTTAAATCAGAGGAATCCGCCCTCACAGGTGAATCAGTTCCCAGCGAAAAGGACGCATATGCTCCTGTTGAGGAAAATGCTCCTATAGGCGACAGAACAAATATGGTATTCTCAGGCTGTTCCGTTACATATGGTACTGCAACTGCTGTTGTAACCTCCACAGGTATGAATACCGAAATGGGTAAAATCGCAAATCTCCTCGACAACGAAAGCGATTCACAGACTCCCCTCCAGCAGAAGCTTGCACAGCTTGGTAAATACCTCGGAATTATGGCTCTTGCCGCTTGTGCAATTATCTTCGTTGTAGGAATTATCAACGGTATTCCTGCTCTTGAAATCTTTATGACTGCTATCTCCCTCGCAGTTTCAGCTATTCCCGAGGGACTTCCTGCAATTGTTACAATTGTTCTTTCAATCGGCGTTCAGCGTATGGTTAAGAAAAATGCTCTTATCAGACGACTTCCTGCCGTTGAAACTCTCGGAAGCGCATCTGTTATCTGCTCCGATAAGACAGGTACTCTCACACAGAACAAAATGACAGTTGTAAAGGCTTATATTGACAATGCAGATGATGTTGTTCTCGTTGATGAAAATTGTCCCGAGGACATCAAAAAGCTTCTTATGATTGGTGCTTTGTGCTGTGACGGCAGCGTGTCTTTCGAAAACGGCGAAGAACAGCATATCGGTGACCCCACAGAAACTGCAATTGTTCTTGCGGCTCACAAAAACGGTATGCCAAAGGACGAAATCAATGCACAGCATAACCGTGTAGGCGAAATTCCTTTTGATTCCGACAGAAAGCTTATGACATCTATCAACAAGTTCGGTGACAAGAATATTGTTATCGTAAAGGGTGCTTTTGATATGATGGCTGAACGCTGCACAGGCGGAAATATCGCAAAGGCTAAGGAAATTACAGAGAAGATGAGTGCAGACGCTCTCCGTGTTCTCGCTATCGGCTACAAGGAAATTGATACAATTCCAGCTGAACTTACATCAGAGGAAATCGAAAACGGACTTACTCTTGCAGGTCTTGTGGGAATGATTGACCCTCCCCGTCCCGAGGCAAGAGATGCTGTTGCTGTATGCCGTCAGGCAGGTATCCGACCTGTTATGATTACAGGCGACCACGTTATTACAGCTGCCGCTATTGCTAAGGATTTAGGTATTCTCGTTGAGGGTGACAGAGCTATTACAGGTGCAGAACTTGACGCTATGTCTGAGGAAGAACTCGACAAGCAGGTTGAATCAATCAGCGTTTATGCACGAGTTTCCCCCGAAAACAAAATCCGCATTGTCAAGGCTTGGCAGAAAAAGGATCAGGTTGTATCAATGACAGGTGACGGCGTTAATGACGCTCCTGCACTTAAAGCTGCTGATATTGGCTGTGCAATGGGTATCACAGGTACAGACGTTGCTAAGGGTGCATCTGATATGACTCTCACAGACGACAACTTTGCTACAATCGTTGACGCTGTAAGAGAGGGTAGAGGTATCTACGCAAACATCAAAAAGGTTGTGGGATTCCTCCTTGGTACAAACATCGGTGAAGTTATCCTCGTATTCTTTGCAATGCTTCTGTGGCACAAAACTCCCCTGCTTTCAATGCAGCTGCTTATGATTAACCTTGTAACAGACTCACTTCCTGCAATTGCCCTCGGTATGGAGGACGTTGACAAGGACATTATGACACGCAAGCCAAAGCCTAAGAATGAGGGACTTTTCGCAAACGGTTTCGGTGTGCGTATAATTTTACAGGGCTTTATGTTCGGTATTCTCTCACTTGTTGCATTTAAAATCGGTTACAACGGCACAGAAGAAACATTAAAAATCGGTCAGACAATGACATTCTTCGTTCTTGCTATGTCGCAGGTTATCCAGTCCTTTAATATGAGAAGTGACCGTTCACTTTTCAAGACAGGAATTTTCACCAACAAGACTTTGAACAAGGCTGTACTGGCATCAGTTGCTCTTGTTGCTATTGTGCTTTTCACTCCCCTCCGTACAATTTTCGGACTTGTA
>JAFWZH010000156.1 GCA_017522515.1 Clostridia bacterium | reverse complement strand
TCGTATTTTAACTGCTGACTTCTTGTTTCACTAAACATTTTCATCACCCTTTTTCTGCTTCTATTATACCATTTTTCTTGGCTTTTGTACAGAAAAAAAAGCCCACTCCTTTTTGGAATGGACTTTGTCAGCAGTCTGAAACATTATATATGTTTGTACTGTAAAAATCATTAAGGGTACAAACTTTAATAAGAACATCGTCTAAATCACTGTTATGAGGGAGCAGTTCCGTAAACAATTTTTTCAATGCATGTTCCTGTTCCGTATTACCTTCTGTATTTTCCCAGTTTATTTTCCATTCTTCAATAACATCAGGCGAAGGCTTAGGTGGGCATCCATCCCGGAAGTTTTCAATTTTCCATCTTTTTTTCCTGCCGTCATAATAATATGAGTCATATATTTCTTTCTTCATTAATATACCTCTTATTTTGAGCATTTTTTAATTACGGCAAATATCTTCAGCATTTCCGTTAGCAAAAATCTTACGTAAAACGAGCGAAATTGTTAGCTTAAAAAATCATACCGATTGAAAAACCGAAATCAGACCGATTGGACTTTACTATAAAAAACCAAGTTTTTATACTATCCGCAGAAAAAATCAATTGCATAATCGCACTTACATCAAAACTCACACCGACCTATATACTTAAAGTTACTACTTATTTATATTTGGTAATACCATTTTACAAGGAGGCTTAAGTTTTGTCGAATGTGTGGATATTATATTAATTTTTATCCTTTTCTTTTGATGTCTTTTATAAATTGCTCGGCGGAAAAAGTTTTTCCTTACCACTCTATCCAGGTCATTTCTTGCTCGATATCCCAAAAGCATTTGCCGTCAATTATGGGTTCGGTTAATACTTTTTCCATACATTCGTTTTGCGTTTCTGCGATACATTCATAGACAGTTTCAACATAATTGTCTGATGAATCCCACAAATGAATTTCAAATGAGTAATTTTTGCTTATGGGGTCGTATATTAAGCCATGAAAAAAGTATTTTTTACCTTTATAAATAACAGCCTCTTCTTGAAAGGTGATTTTATCTATAAAGTCAGAAGCATTTCCGTCTATCATATTTTAATCCCCCTAAAATATTTTTTATACTTTTTATATTCTTCTGCGGTCAATGGTCTAGCCTTTCTGTTTGAAAAGTCATCAGGCTTGTATTCGTGCACATGTAATACCGGCTTCCGTGAGGGGTCAATGGTCGTTTCGGGATGATAAGCTATTTCAAAACGCAAATAGTGATTTTTATCATATTCTCTGTACATTTTAAATGTGCCGTCAGGATGTAACTGGATATAGGATGTGCTTGAATGAGCTTCTTCCGGTAATCCCTTATGTCCCGGTTTACCTTGCAATACTTTTACTCCCGCTATTTTATCCACCGTGTCGTAGGTATAAGCAACATTATTTCCGCTTGCATAAGTTCCTCTGCCACCCATATTATCGCACCACCTTTCGTGAATCACGATAATCAACAGTGATAATGTTGCCTTGCATTTCATCAAACGGACTACCAAAACAGATGATTTTTTCAGGCTCAAGCCTTCTTAACATTTCGTTGTAACCACGCATAAAGTTAAGTTTAGACTGTTTGCAACCTATCATACCGATAGCTACTGTTGCTCCTTTTTCTACTCCGTCAAAGCAAAACTCATAGCTTTGAGATAGTCCCCAACTTATAGTGGGAATTACGGTTAAACCCTTGCTTTGCCAATATGCACCTACCCAACGATTTTTAGCAACACTTTGAAGTTGACGCCACAAATCCATATCGGTATAAGTCGAAAAATCAGGAGAAAGCAAGAAAGAGTATTGCGAGTATCTTTCAAAAGTTCTGTCAGGATTATCGTATATACCTTGAAAACGGTAGTCATCAACAAAAAAATGAACGCCTTTTTGCTTGTTTTCATTATTATCGTTGGCTCTTGTATCCGAACACGCTACCAACATAATATTGTCTGTTGATAATGTTTGCTTTTGAATAAGAGGGAGTCCCCACTTACCTGAAGTTTTAAAATTGTTACGCATAAAAAGAGGGTTGTCCCTCATTGTTTTACTGGTCATATTATGACACCTCCGGAATTATTTTTGTTTTTTACATAACATTATCGCAACAAAAAGTCACACTTTTTGTGTGATATTTGTTGCATTTTTCTCCGGAAAGTGCTATTATGTATTTACCAAGAAACGAATGGCAACATTCGGAGAAGAGCATTGTATTGATTGCGCCAACAATCTTTACAGTGCTTTTTGTTTTGATTATCACAAGCATAAGCATCACCAACTTTCAATTAAGCATTTCGTTTTTGCACAGTTGCAGCATTTCTTGTAACACCACAACTATTCATTATTGTTTCAACACTCAAATTTTTTATAAGATACGATGAAGCAAGCAATTCTCCGCCAAAGCAATCTGCTTGCCACTCCGGGTCTTCATATGGCTTTATACTTTCACCGGGTTCAAGACGACACAATGCGATTGAATCGTTATCGTGTAAAAATAAATGTCCGATTTCATGAGCAATTGTCAACCGATCTCTACCCTCACCATTGCAAGCTCTCAAATAAATATCTTCTCTTATACGGATTAAATTCTTGTTTGGAAAAGTCTCACCATGTTTTGAACCCATCATATTTTTTGGAACAATTTCCAAACAAAAGTCAGGAACTAAAATTGGCAAAACATGTTCAAGGAAATGTACAACAGGAAAATACAGGTCATTTTCAAAGCCTGTAATTTCCTTGATTTTATGAACAAAGTTTTTTATGTTATTTCTTGATATAGGGTATGCTTTGTAAGAATTCATATAGTATTATTTTCCTCCTCTAAGAAGTTTGCGTAACTGTTCCAATTCGTCATTATCGAGTTCAGAAAATTTTCGGGCAAACGAAACAGCCAGCTCTCTATTTTGATTAGATACACCTGAAAAATTTAATTCTATGCTATCTTCCGTATCTGCGATTGCCTTTGTAAGAAGTTCTCTTTCGTTGTAATTCAAGTTATACAATTCACATATCTTGCTGTTCCAATGTCCCGGCATTCTTTTTTTTCCGTTTTCAACAGCAGAAAGAAAAGATACTGTAACACCAAGCTTTTCAGCCATATCCTTAAGGACCTCACCTTTTTCAAATCTCAACTTTCTTAAAAAATTACCTAAACTTGTAATCATTTTTTGTTCCTCCTTAAGTATTCTTTTGCATATTGTAACACATCAAGAAACATTTATCAACCATTTGGTTGAAAATATTTACCAAGAGGTTGAAGCGTCAGTAGTAAAAAAGGGGCTGTAAAAAAACAGCCAAAAGAAATCCGAGATTCACGATATTGTGAGTCTCGGACGTTTTTTTGTTGATAAAATGTTTAAAACTAATTTTTTCTCAGGATTTGAATACGCTAAATAGACCGACAGTAAAAGC
>JAFWZH010000155.1 GCA_017522515.1 Clostridia bacterium | reverse complement strand
CTTTATTTTTATTACTGAAATAACCTTCGTCACCAATAGCGGCAATTGCTTCGCCGTTCAGAAGCTGCTTTTCTGTAAAAACAAAGTCATCATTTGCTTTTTTTACTGCTGTATACCTTATGGGTACATCTTCTGAAACTACTCCGCCAATTCGACAATAACCTATCTGTTCCTGAGGAATTAATGAAAGGATCCTTTCAGTCTTTTTCTGAAAATCAACTATTTTATCACATTTGCTGTAATCAGTTTTTCTCGCATTGTCAAAAGTAATACCAACAGAATATACCTCAAAATACATAGTACGTATATCAATTTCTTTCTGTTCATTCCGTGTGTTAGCTATAGCAGCTATTGCAAAAAATATTGCAAGACACGCAGCAATTTGTGATATTATGAGGATAAATAAAAATAATCTTTGCTCTTTTATAAGCTTTTTTATATTCAAAATAATAAGGCTGAATTTCATAATTATTCACCTCTAATCAGCTGTACTTTTCAATCAACACACTTTTTACACTCTCCAGAATTTCAAGTGCATTTTCATCAGAAGTAAAAAACTCATTATTTCCTGTATTTCTGAATTTATTATCCGTCAAAACGGCATTATCACGATTAGAATAGGAGAAAATGGCAGACATAAGGCATGGGTATGTTTTGTATACAGGCTCATTCTCAATTTTCTTTTCAAGAAACACAAGATATTCTTCATTCTCGTTCATAAGATTAACAAATCCCATATTGGCACAGTCAGTATCATTTAAATCCCAGAAAATATGTGATGAATCTCTCAGGATTTCAATTTCATCACCTATTTGCAAATCGTCACCCTTATATATCTCCAGAATTTCCACAGGTTCAGTATAGCATAAAAAGGAAAATTTCACTTTGTCTGTAGGTGTAACTTTAAGAATATAACTGCTGCCATTTTCAAGGCTGTTTTCCGCATATTCTTTTATATTTAAAGCAGTATTCTCTCTTAATAAGCCAATTTCAAAATTGTCAAAAGGCTTATCCTCCTGACTTATATCTGTGAAAGACTGACGGCATATAAGACCTGCTCCAATTGGAAGTGCAGTCATAAGGGATATAACAGATACAAATAGCTTATTCATAGTCTTTACCTCCCACGATTTTTCCGCCGTCCATATAGTACACTCTGTCCGCAAGAATTTCAATATCCTCTTTGTTATGACTTGCAATAAGTACCAATGCTCCACGTTCTTTTTCTCGGAGAATAATATCCCGAATAAGCTTTACTCCCCTTTCATCAAGGGCATTTGTTGGCTCGTCAAGCATTATTATATCGGGACTTTCCATTATTGCCTGTGCAATAATCAGCCTTTGTTTCATACCAAGAGAATATTTCCTCACAGGACGTTTATCATTGGGGTCTAATCCTACATCTGATATAGCCTTTGTAATTTCTGTATCGGAGATTATTTTATTTATATCTGCCAGCAATTTCAGATTTTTAAATCCCGAAAATTCATTGTAAAGCCCTGCATTTTCAATTATAAGACCTATGCTCGGCGGTACGTTTATATCCTTATGCAGCACTTTTCCGTCAATCGTAATCCTGCCGCTGTCAATGTGCATTAGTCCTGACAATGCTCTGAAAAGCATAGTTTTTCCACAGCCGTTTCTGCCAACAAATCCATATATATTTCCGCTTTCAAGCTCAAGATTTATATTATCGAGAATTATTCTCTTTTTTATAGTTTTGACTATATTTTCTGCGATGATTTTCATTTATTCACCCTCCTGTTTCCTTATTTGTGAGAATAAAATCTATTTTCTCAATGATTATCATTCCTGCAAATGATATAATTACATCAGCTATAATCAGCAATATTACTGATAAATTCAGATTGAAATCAATGCCATATATATTTATCAGATTATCAATTTCTTCATTTTTACTACTATGCCAGGATAGTATCAGATGTGAAAAAGGAATAAGTTTCATAAGCCTTAAACTATCAGTATTTCCTTCATAAATAAAAATAAGTTTCTCCTGAAAAAATACATAGCAGGAAATGAAAAACATCTGTATTCCGAGAGATATTGCAAATCCGCCATTACTTCTGAAATATAGTGCCGTAAGATTTAATAACAATGAGAAAAAGTAATTCCATAGTGAAAAAATCAAAATATAGTAGAAATACAGCCATATAGCTTCTCTGAAATTATGATGTATATCAGCCGAAATTCCCATTACAGTAATAAAACTCAAAGATAGAAATATGAAGTACACAGCGCTGTCAATGTAAAGATGTGCAATCTCTTTCAAATACCACTTTTTTCTGTTGATACAACGTGAGAAATAATAAACCGAACCTGTGCAAAAATGCCTGTACAACTCAATACCCGAAATCACCTGAAATATAACTGACGGAAAAAAGCAGAGCATAATTTTTCCGATATATGATGCATTTCCCCCACAAAGTGCGAATTCG
>JAFWZH010000154.1 GCA_017522515.1 Clostridia bacterium | reverse complement strand
TAATTTTAATCATTTTTATCTACCTTTCAGTTTAATTTCGGATACGAAAAACAGGCCTGCCAATGTCGACAAGGCGTGTAGAAAACACGCCTGAAAAGACACGTATACACGTGCCGATACATTAACAAAGCCTGTAAAAGGCAGATATTAAGCTGTAAGTTTTACTTTGTTTGCAACAAGGTTGAGCTTTCTCTTTTCTGTGTCAGCAAACAAAGACATAATTACCGTGTTATGCGAAACACAAATAAAAATACTGTCACACAACAGACACAAAAATATAGATTTCAACAGTTCTCTTTGCAGTGCAATATCACGGCAAATCTGACAGTTTTCACCTATACAGTTATGCTCGGTATTATGCTCAATCAGACAAGTTGAAAGGAGAATGCTCGTGCAAAGCATAAGACAAACAATAAGCTTAAGTTGCTTTTTCATACCTTTTCCTCCTTGCTGAATGATAGGATAATTATATCACAAAACAAAATCTAATTCAATACATTACGATAAAAAGAACCCATCTGAAAATTTCAAAATTATGTACATAAAAGGAATTTATCTGCAATAACCTGATAAAACAGGTATTATGTATCATAATATTTAATTTACAGTGATTTCACCGGTTCAAATCCGAGCGGTCTTAAAAATAGGCGATTTTGGTTCATTGGGGACACAACCAAAAAATTGCCTTAAAAATGCTGAAAACCCTTGATAAATCAAGGGTTTTCGGGCTTTGGTTCACTTTTGGGTGAACATCATGACCTTACTTCCCAAATCTGAACCATAAGAAAAATATTAACAGTGTTGATTTTTACCAAGCCCTGTCAGCAAACATATAGGCAACAAAGACTATAAATAATGTTAACAAGAAATTAATTACAGTTAGAATAATGCATTGTATTTTGTGTTCTTTTCCTTTAATACAAACACCGACATTATAACACAAAGAAATTGTGTTTATGATAATTATTATCGGAGTACCAACAAAAAACAACAAGAACAAAACACTTGAAAATATATCAAATATAGAATCCGCAATTGGCTTACCAATACTTACAAAATAGTCATATAAAGGTAAAAATCCAAATGGCAATATGTAGAAAAGAGAAAATATTATATTGAAAATTGAATGCTTATAATAAGAAGTCTTATTCATATAATCACCTCAAAGTCATTGTATAACAACAAATCTAAAAAGTCAATCTGTTTGCCAAAAGGGCAACTAGATCAATGCGAAGCATTGTATATCATCAATTCCGCAGGAATTGCATATCATCAATTCTGCAGGAATTGCATATCATCAAAACGAAGTTTTGTATATCATCATTGCGAAAGCTTTATGCACCTGCGGTGATGAGATACAAGGGCGACAATGTCGCCCTTGATGATATACAGCCTGACGGCTGATGATATGCCATTGCTTTCGCAATGGATAAAAAAATTCCTGTTCATAAGAACAGGAATTTTTTGGCAGTACGTCTCACTTTGGAACCGTGGTTGTTGTGCTAAGCATTAACTTAACAAATCGTAATCAGCCAACTCTTTGTCATATTTAGATTTTATATAATCAGGTCTAATAGCCTCATCATCCAATATCCATTCATTGTCTTTGTACTTATAACATAAAATTCCAATGTCAGCAGATTGAATCCAAATATTGTAAGTATCATTTTCCCAACAAATCCCCCAAAAATCCCACGCTCTTGCAGGAATGAAAGAAAATATAAATTCGTCATTTTTGGTAGCGTAAATATTAACAACTATATTTTTTTCATCATCTGTTTCTTCAATACTTTGAACCGCATAATATTTATTATCGTAGCTATGCGTCTTGTTCGGAGAAAAACTTCCCCAATCCTCTGTTGATATTGTAGATTTTCCGCAACCGGATAATATTAATAATAACAGAGCGATACTCAAACAATACAACTTTTTCATAAACTATCCTTCTTTCTAAAATAATAGCAACTTTTTAGATCTAATTTATTATACCAAGATAACACCGTTAAAGTCAACCCATTGCACGACGGGCAACAAAATCAATGCGAAGCATTGTATATCATCAATTCCGCAAGGAATTGCATATCATCAACTTCGTAGAAGTTGTATATCATCATTGCGAAAGCTTGATGCACCTTCGGTGATGAGATACAAGGGCGACAATGTCGCCCTTGATGATATACAGCCTGACGGCTGATGATATGCCATTGCTTTCGCAATGGATAAAAAAATTCCTGTTCTTGCGAACAGGAATTTTTGGAGGTACGTCTCACTTTTGAACCGGGCATCTAAATTTTGAAATTTACCGATTCAGGACCGTCCTCTTAATTTCATATATATAATACCACAAAAAGCCTTATTTTTCAATACTTTTTACACATTTCCTTAAAATTTTTGAATATATTTTTTTGCCTGATTTATTCTAAGAAGATATGTATAAAAGAATAGGAGCACAAAGTTTATTACTAACTTTGCGCTCCACTTAAGAAAGGAGTTTATGTCATATCTTCAAGTGATTCTGTCATTTCAAAACCACCCTTAAATATTATAATAATTGTTTTGTTACTCATTACTCTTATACACTCAATAGTTCTCCTGACAATTAAATCATCATACTCTTCAATAGCAAAGTTTGAGGTTTTTAAAATATCAATTAATCTGTTTATTTCAGAACCACTTTCATTTGTGTTTGCCGATGTTGCTTCCAATACTTCAAGCTGTTCTCTCAACACCTTTACTTTTGCGAATATTTTTTCTACTTCTTCAAGATACTTACTTTTATCACCCTCAGTTGTTGCAGCCTTCATCATATAATCTTCTGCTTCATCCTGAAGTTGTTTGATATTTAATTTTATGTTGTAAATATTTAAGCTTGTATCATCTTCCGTTATTCCATATTCGAGTGATGCTTTCATTGCATTATAAATATCTTCCTTTGATGGAGATATTTTAGATAATGCCCTGCATATTGCAGCGTGTAGCTTTTCTTCTCGAATACCTGAAGATTTATTACAAAACTTTGTTCCATTTTCTATTCTGTTTATACATCTCCAATATACCTTTTTTCTTCCATTGTCATATTTAACATTTCGCCTGTAACTGCTACCACACTCACCACAAATCAACACATCTGACAGAGCATATTTTGAATTATACTTTCCTAATTCTGTAGTACCCTGATTTGATTTTTTCCTTTTTGAGTTTCGTTTAGCAGTTTCAGCCTGAACAAGCTTAAATACTTCTCTGCTTACAATAGGTGTATGATTGTTACTGATTAGATATTTCGGAAGCTCACCATTATTCTTTTTTGTCTTCTTACTAATGCAATCTACCGAATATGTTTTTTGCATCAACATATCACCTATGTATTTTTCATTAGATAATGCTCTTTGTACCCCTCTTTCATTCCATTCATTGCCTCTTCTTGTAATTGCTCCCTGCTCATTTAAATAATCTGCAATCTTCCGGGTACTATATCCATCAAGATAAAGGTCAAACATCTTTTTTACATACTCAGCTTCTTCAGGAACAACTTCCGGTTCTCCGTTTTCACCTTTTCTATATCCATAAGTATTAAAATTAAAACCGAATGTTCCGTTTTTCATTCTTTGACGAACACCCCATTTAACATTTGCACTAATGTTTTCACTTTCAGATTGAGCCATAACGCTGTACAATCCGATAAACATTTCACTATCAGTAGTCAAAGTATCAATGTTTTGTTCTTCAAAATACACTCCTATGTTCATAGCTTTAAGTTTTCTTACATAGTTCAGACTATCCACTGTGTTTCGTGCAAAACGAGATACAGATTTTGTGAGAATGAGGTCAATTTTACCTTTTTCACAATCTCTAATCATATCTTTAAATCGTTCTCGCTTTGAAACAACTGTTCCAGTGATACCTTCATCAGCATAAATACCAACAAAGTGCCATTTTGGATTTTTACAAATGTGGTCTGTATAATATTCCACTTGAGCTTCGTAACTCTGAAGCTGGTCATCAGAATCAGTTGAAACACGACAATAAGCGGCAACATTTATCTGCTTATATTCATTCTTATTGGCAGTCAAAAGCGGATTTGCTTCAATTTTTGTTACAGTTCTAACAGGCTGCATTTACAAACTCTCCTTTCTCATGGCACAATACGGTGTTATTAACAAAATGAATTGAAATATCACCTTTGGCATTTATCATAATCTTATCTACAACATCAAACAGAAGTTTATAGTCAAGATTATTTATGTAACTTTGTGATTCAAGGTATTCCTTGAAGGCTTCAGTGTACTCATCATCCTTAAATTCATAACAACAATCAAACTTTTCGGATACGAGAGAAATCACATCATTAGCAAGGATTTTAAAATTCTTTGTTTGCTGTTCCATCATATAGCTTAATTCATTTTCTCTTTTCATTATTTCTAAATCCGGCTCATATGATTTTGCATCAGTAATCTTCCCCTCAACAAGACACGGATTTTCAATAACTGAATTTAATATACAAAGAATAGTATTAAACATAACCTCGTCATCAATGTACTTTTGTGTTTTACAAAGATTTTCACAAAACCACTTTTCTCTATTTGAACGAGTTATAAATTTCCTTATGTATCTACTTCCGCAGGTGGAACAATAAGTATGAGTTTTTAGGAATTTCACTTCCCTTGTATCCTTTTCTCTTGTTCCACCCTTGCTTTTCTTTATGCCAAACGCTATTGAATATGTATCTTCCTCAACAATTTTAGGGTATTGCTCATCACCAGCATAGTGTGCATTTTCGATTATTCTTGCAACCATATTCTTATTCCAAACATTCTTATCCTTATAATATGGAACTTTTCGCTCTGTCAGTTCATCGGCAATAGTTTTAAGAGTTGAGCCTGACAGATACTTTTCAAATACTTCGGATACAATCTTAGCTTCAGCTTCATTCACAACAAAGTTATTATTCTCAACAGAATACCCGTATAAGCAAACTCTTTTACCCATCAAAAATCAACTCCTAACTTTATCCCTGCAAATAGTTCAAAAATCACCTTATTGTCTGGATATATAAATACCTTTTCAACAATCAATCCAAAACACTTATCATCAAACTCAAATAATGATGAAGGCAATTTTTCAAGAACAGATTTGAGTTTTCTTATCTTCTCAATAATCATCTCATCCTCATCATCAGCAATAAGTTTTAATCTTTTATCTCGAAGTGCATTTAGCCTATTCATAATTGCTGTTGTTTTCTCATAATAAGAAACATCATCAATGATATTTTTTGTTTTAAGCTCGTTATACATACTGTTTTGCTCTGATAAAATAGCAATTTCTCTATTTATACTTGAGATTTCTTCGTTCATACTTGTAATACTTGTTCTAATTGCAATTAATTGAGATAAAGTCTTATCAACAATTTCATTTTCATATAAGCGAAGCTTGTTATATGCTCTAACAAAACATTTTTCTAATATTTCGTGCTTAATATTAGGTCCTTCACACTTACCCGAAGATAACTCATCGTGAATACATCCCCAATACAGTTCTCCGGAAGATTTTATCTTTCCGTAGCTCCATCCACAATCACCACAGTAAATCTTTTTATCAAATGGTGTATGTGAAATTCGTTTCGCACTCTTATTCGGTTCATTTGCAACAGCAATTTTTTCTTGAACCAATTTAAATTCTTCTTTTGAAACAATGCCCTGATGGGTATTAGTAACATAGAATTTTTCAACTTGACCTCTGTTTCTATGTTTTTTGAATGGCAATATATGTGGAGTATAGCTTTTCTGCCACAAACTATCACCTATGTATTTTTCATTTTTCAGTACATATTGAACTGCTGTTTTATCCCATACTCTATCGGTCTGCTCTTCTTCGTTAATTATCTCTGCAACCTTTGTCATACCGTTGCCTGATAAATATTCCTTAAATATACGCTGAACTATTGGTAATTGTTCTTCGTTCGGAACCAAATTCCCGTCAATTAAATCGTATCCGTAAGGAGCTGTTGTAGTCTTAAATTCACCACGCTCCATTCTCATACGAACAGCTGTAGATACTCTTTTAGAACCTGCCATTGCTTCACTTTGAGCAAATGCACTTTTCACATACAATATCATTTCGGAGTTCATAGTTTCCGTGTCAATATTATCGTTTTCAAATAAAACCGTTGTTCCATAAGATTTTAGTAATCTTATATTTTCTATGCATTCAAGAGCATTTCTTGCAAATCTTGAAACACTCTTCACAAGAATACGGTCTATCTTGCCTTTCTTTGCATCAGCAACCATCCTCAAGAACTCATCTCTTTTTTCTGCACAGGTTCCCGTTATACCCTCATCAGCATAAATATCAACAAGAACCATATTCTTGTTTCTGCTTATGAAGTCGTTATAGTATTTGACCTGAGCAATAAAAGAGTTCATTTGGTCATCAGAATCAGTTGAAACTCGGCAGTATGCCGCAACTCTTAATATATCATCTGTTTTTTTGCTCAATTTGGGATTGATAACTTGTACTTCTTTCATCGCTCAGGCCTCCTTTCGTCACATATTTTATTTAAAAAATTATTTAAAATCCAATGTGCGAATTATTAAATTACTGCAATTTTGCACCCTTGACTTTCTGCGTTTTTTATGTTCAATCTATCGAATGTATCCTTATCTATGTCGCCGTTCTCAAGGAGCTTTTTTAAAGAAAAGAAAATCATAAGATAGGTTAATTCATTTCTGAGTTTTATGTCCATACTTAACCTCATCAAAATCTTTTTTCGATAACTGCTTTGCCACCGCCGTTGTAGATTTTATAAATCTGATTAAGATGCTTTTTATATCCCGGAAGTTCAAAGTCACTGTTTATAGCTTGACGAAGAAGTTTAGGACTTACTGCCTTCAACTTCCAAATCAGTCTTTCACGCTCATAAACATCGTGGTATAACCTGATAAATCTGCATATAGCATTTATGATTTCAATTTTCATCGAATCGACATCACCATCCCAAGCCTCGACAATGATGTTTAAGGCATCGGTAAATAACTCTTCACCAACTTTTCTATATAACTCAAACGCAGCATTCACACACACCAAATGGTATTTACAGTGAGATTTTCCGAGTTCCAAGGTGATTCCTGTGCTTTCTGTCGCATCTTTAAATGCAATAGCAACATCACTTCCCCCAAAAATCCAAGCTCTCATTCTTTCGCCTGAAGTCGGTTTTGATTCCTCACCGTTCTGAGTGGCGAATAAAAATGCTTCATCTTGCTCAGTAAGACCTTGATACACTTTACAAAGAATAGGAAGGTCTTTATTGCCATTTAACAACTTTCGTGCAGCTATGGTATGTTGTCCGTCAAAAACATAATATTTTCCGTTGCGAAAGCTTACTTTGGGTTCGTTAGCTACCATTTCATTAAATGACGATACAATTTTTGCAACCCTCGTTTCATTGAGTTCTCTTTGATAGTCCTCACCGAGAATCTTCAGATTCTTTGAATTAATGTCCTGTAATACATAGAGTGTTTTAGGTATCGTTTTCTGATTTGTCTTTGGCATTGTTATTTATCTCCTTTAATTTATTTACATATTGATTTACTTTATCTAAAATCTTAAAAACCTTTTGACAATTTTCTTCACTAACCAAAATATTTGGATGATTGATAAATGTACTTTCGCAACTTTCGATGAACATATTTACTGTTCCTTGTAATGTTTCAAGTACACTTTCATCAGTAACGGGAGTGCTTAAATCTCTCATTTCTGCTGCAATAGATTTTATATTCTGATTAAAATTAGCAGGTTTTTTCTCATATACTTTTGTTAAGCGAAGATTTTCCGTCAAAGATCTGCGTTGCTCCTGTGGAGCTTTTGCTATTTCAGCTATCTCTTTTGCAGGTCTCTTGATTTTTCCTGAAAGTATTTCTTTTTTTATACCCGGAACTGCTTCTTCAGCAGCATCTACGCCTTTAGCAAATTCATCAGCATGTCTAACATAGCTCTGTGTAGTACCTGTTTCTTCCGCAATTCTAGCTCTTGTTACATGAGGAGATTTACTTTTTAGTAGTGGGTCATTTTCGCCCACTACTAACTTTTGGTATCTATTACCTCTAAAACCGTCTGAAGCACCATTAGCGTTTTTTTCAGCATCATATCGTTTACCAATAAGATACTTTCTGTTTTCAGGAGTAAGATTTCTTCGTCCAAGTTGATTGTTACACATCCAAGACATTGCTTCATACTTGTTTTCAAACTCTTTTTCAATCACTTTGAATTTTATATTTTCGTGTTTGCAAAGAATTTTGTACCGATGATGACCATCTATGATGTATCCGTTCCAAGTAAAAAGAGGCGTATAAATTTCTCCCTCTAAAACAATATTTCTCTCAAGAAGCTCAAACTCATCATCAACAAGTGGTGGTATCAAACGCTCAAACTCAGGATTAATTTTTATGTTTTCAAGCATTTTCTTATCCTCAAATATCAAGACTTACATACAAAGCCTTTTCAATTTCTCTCATTTCTCGTTTGGTAACTCGTCCGATATATTCTTTAAGTCTCTTTTTGTCAATCGTCCTCACTTGCTCAAGTAAGGCTATTGATTTTTTCGGAAGGCACTCACTTTTCAATGCGACATGAACAGGTAAGTCTCTTTTATATACTCTGCTTGAAACCGGAATGACGATGCTTGTCGGACTATATCGATTTCCGATATCATTCTGAACTACGATTACAGGTCTTTCCCCGCCTTGTTCAGAACCGACTATCGGGTTAAGGTCAGCTAAATAAATGTTTCCTCTTTTGATTTCCATCATCGTACTACCTCCGGATTAATATAAAATGTTAAACAATCTGCTTCGTCGTCGTAATATCTGAAATATTCAGGCTCAATCATTTGCCCCTCGTTCACAAAATACTTGAGATAATACGTAAGGAATGGAATCTTTTTCAGATTAAGATCTTCGAGATTGAGAAAATCTTCAACCGTAATTTTGTAGAACCAATCAAGATTGTCATTGAAGTCATACGCTTCAAATGTATCAAGCACATACTGATGACCTTTTACTAAATCGACACAAGAGGAATCGATAAAGTTTTTCTTTTCATCGTATGCATCAAGCAACAATCTTTTAAGTAATAGGTCAATTTCGCTTTCACCTATTCTTTCAATTAGTTCAACAACTGTCATACTGAACAATTCCTCTTTACTGTGTATGCCTTCTTTCTCAAGCAGTTCGTCTTGTCTTTTGATAATAAACTTGTTAATTCTTTTCATTTTGTTTTCCTTTCTTATGTATTTACCGAGTACACAAATTACTTCCCGATAAAGATGTATGTAATAAAGCGAACAAGTCATAAAAAACTTGTTCGCTGTTTTTATGTTTACATTCACCTTTATTTGTCCTCGACACCCCAAGGCTAACGGGAAGTTATCACACGGTTGACAGCTTATCAACTCCACAGGAATCTCACCTCCGGTCTTTACGTGCCGGCCACGACAGGTGTATCATTATTCCTTTTGCTCGTCATCGCCCATATCAGGAGCCACCTGATATTTGTAGCACTGCTATATCGCTCTCTTGATAAATCAATGTCACGGCGTACATGCTACTCAGCTCGTAAGCAAAAGTAATGTATGTGATAAATGTGTATTCGGTTGTCAAGGTTCTTTGAGGAATTTTTGCTCCTCACTTCTATACCGCAACAAAATTTTGATTTTGCTCACCAAAAAATCAAAAAAATTTTTTTATTTTTTTTAAGACCATAATCTTTCTTTTGTGTAAACCACTGTGACATAACCCTATTTTTTTAGCATAATCTCTTTCGGTCATTGGATTTTCCGATAAATACAGAGCTTCAATTAATTCCATTTCTTCTGGAGAAAGCTTTTTAAAGATTTCTCTGAGGTGATTGATTTCACATAGATTGATTACATCTTTCTCAACATCAACAGATTCATCTGCTATTACATCGTGAAGAGTAAAATCTTCGATATTCTGACCACATATTTCTTCGTCCATTGATATTTCCTTATATCCGGCTACATATCTTTCTGTTCTTTTACGCCTTCTTATTACATCTTCACAATGCCATCGATTATATGAGTCCTGCGTAACCTCCATAACAATCGTTGCAGACTCCTGATATTCATCGATATACTCTGCAAATTTTCTATGTTTATTTTCAGGATTTCTCTTAAACTCAATAAATTCCTTTCCTGTCATTTCCACCCACTCCGGCTTAATGCCATTGCAACTTTCATCTTTCCATCTAAAAAATAATTTTTTCATTGTATGTAATCTCCCAATTCTAAATTTTTGAATTTTTGTATGTTTCAAAAATCCGGAGATTACGGATATTCAGCTATGTAGCAAAGCCATATATAAAACATAAAAGTCCTTTCTCAAGCTAAGCCTGAAAAAGGACTCAAACACTGTACGAAGCAAATCGGCAAAATAAAAAAGCACCGTAGAAATCGGATGAACAATAAAGGATATGGCTATCCTTTTATTCAATCCGGCCTCATACGGCGCTTGGTAGTTTTTCAGCCCTTTCGGGTCCTGCTCTGCTTGCTCGATTTAAAGTCAAGTTTTTAATATTAAATTGTCCCTAAAAATTAGCATATCTTTTTCGTTGTCTTCTGAAATATGCTGTGTTAAGTGGACCTGTAAACTTACATTTTCTACACTTAACATCTAACAGTGGTTTATCTTTGGCATATAATTCAATAATTCTACACCCACAAATCGGACAGTTAATTATTTTCTTATCAATATTTTCTGCATCCTCTCTTGAACGCAACAGTTTATTTATTACTTCCGGAGATGCTTCATATCTATCATCATAATAGATAATTTTACCACTCATAGACAGTCACCAACCTTCAGATAGTTGTCTATGTATTCTGCTGTTTCGTGATAATCAAAATAGCATAAGTTCTTTAATCTTATAACCATCGCTGAATAAGATACACCTATATCATCAGCCATCTTTCTCAATTTAACCTTATCTTCGGACGCAAAGATGTTGTTTCCATATACGGGAATTAACTTGTTTTTATAATACTTCTTCATAGCCTTTTCGATTATAAATCTCGGCATTAACAAACAAGCTGCCATTTTGTCTGTAAAAAACTCACCGAGAGAAAACATTTCCGATATTTCTTTTTTTGTGTAATCTCTTTCAGTATCAAAGGCTCTTCTATAGCTCGGTACTGTTTGTTCCGGGTTATGTTTGCTTAACAGATAGTGTCCGGCTTCGTGTGCTAAAGTAAATCTTCTTCTGCCGCTTTCTTCCTCTCTTAAAAGATATTGGTCTATCACAATCGTGTATTTAGGGAAAACAACGTATTCTTTCTTTTTATTTCTATATACCCACAAACCTTGTTTACCATCTGATAAAAATCCAAATTTACTTGTATCAGTTTCAGCAAATGGAATATATACAATATTTAGATTAAGATAGTCGGTAATAAAACCTTCAATGTCAACACAAATGTGTTTTGTTGATTTCATAAAATCTAATATAAGTGCTTCGCACAACTCATTAACCTCGTTTACAGAAACGAAACTTTTCATTAATGCACCTCCATTCAGGCATCAGCCATTACATACCATTGGTCATTATATCTGTATAAATATTTCTCTGTATCTCCAATCAGAACTGTATATCTGACTCCTTTGAATTCATCATCTACAGGATAAGCTGAGTGGAGCAATCTTTTTATTTCCCATACTCGTCCATCGTGCCAATGAATTCTTAACGGTTTAATCTCTCCGCTTTTAAACTGACGACAATCGACGGTTACATAAACTCTTCTCAACTATTTACACCTTCCTTGATTATTCAAATTCAATATCTATTACATCATCAAAGTGAATTCTTGTATCGACAATGCGTAAAATACGATAATTATTATCTACCAAAGCAACCAAACCTGTCATCTTCACATATTCACCCTGAAGATAATAAGTTACTGTTACCATTTTTCCTCTTTCTAAAAGAAGAAACTTTCGGTTAAGTTCTTCTGCCATACATTCAGATAACTCTATTCTCTGCACAGTAATTCTTTCCTTTTTAGCCAAAGCTTCGGGCAATCCCTTTAGGGCAGCAAAAGGCATAAATTGCTTTGCTCTATCCTGACGTGGCATTTTACATAATGGCTTATGTCCCACTCTTATGCCCTCCGATTTGATGATTTCGTTCAATAGTAGTTGCTGCATCACTAAAGTTCATACCTTTAAGAACGGCATCTTTTCCGTATTTCTTTTTCAACTCCACAACTACCGATTGTATTTTTCTCTCTTTCTCCAATGCTTCCACATCGTCAAAGAAAGAAAATTGAACATACTCTTCCTTTGAAACATTGTTACAAGAGATATTAACTCGCCTTATAGGTGTATATCTGTCAACTATTCTGTCATATAGCTTTACCAATTCATCACGAAGAACCTTGTCAGAATTGACCGCAGTTTCAAGAGAAATAGAACCCTTTGCAGGTGGAATCTCGTTACTTCGTGAATAACCTATATACAATGACACCGATTTAGTAACCAAATTCTGCGATACCAAGTCAAGAGAAAGCAAGTCAATCATTTCTTTTACAATTAACTTACCTTCCTCAAAATTATAATCTCGCATCAACACCTGACCGCTATTCAGACTTTTTGCACTTGATTTGTACGACTTTATATCAGCCATAGTACAGGTTTCCCGTCCCCAAGCGTGGTCTATTAAAAGCTCTGCATCTATACCAAAAATACGATACAACAAATTTTCATCAGCGTGTGCTATATCTCGCATAGTATAGATATAATACTTTTCAAGTCTTGCTTGTGTCCCGGGACCTATTCGCCAAAAATCCGTTAATGGTTTATGGTCCCATAATTCCTTGATAAAAAGTTCTTCATCAAGATAGCCTATGAAATCAGGTGAATGCTTTGCAGTTATATCCAAAGCTATTTTCGTTAAATAGAGATTTGTACCTATTCCGCAAGTAGCTCTTACACCTGTTTTATCATAAACATCTTGCATTATTTTCTGACCTAATTCCTTTGCGGTTAGGTTGTACAATGACAGATAGTTTGTTACATCTAAAAATGCCTCATCTATTGAATACACATGAATATCATCTTTAGATACATATTTAAGATATATACCGTAAATTTCTGCAGCGTAGTCTATATAAAACTGCATACGGGGCGGAGCAGTTATATATTCAACATTATCGGGAATTTCTTTAACTCTACATCTGTTTTTAATGCCGAGCTTCTTCATAGCAGGAGTAATGGCAAGACATATTGTATTTTTGCTTCTGTCAGGGTCAGCAACAACAAGGTTAGTTGTCATCGGGTCTAATCCTCTCTCCACACACTCAACTGAAGCATAGAAAGATTTTAAATCTATACATAAAAACATAGGTTGTTTCATCGCCATTCCTCCTTTCACAAGTTTTCGTAAATATTTATAGTTTCTTAATTACATTTACGGCTACACCTTGAACAACAAGCTGCTTTACTTTGATAACTTTGTCCGGATATGCCTCTTTGTTTTCATAACGAAGAATTGCGTGTTGCGATTCTTCATCAATACCTGCGTATGTTTTCAATGTGTTTTCATTATTCTCATCTAAAGCAACTACTATATCACCCTCAGATGCGGTTGATTGTTTCTTTATGAGAACAAGATCATTTTCATTTATTCCAGCATCAACCATTGAATCACCGACAGCACGGAGAATGTAGAATTCACCTGTACCGAAAATAGAGGTAGGAAGGCTAACATATTCTTCAACACTTTCTTCTTCGGTTTCAGGGTCACCACAATGAACCGAACCAACAACGGGGGCTGAGAAATAACCACTGACACACTTATCTGTATGCGATGTTTCAATGGTTTTACCATCGTAGGAAATGATACCTTTTTCATTCATTTCCACAAGATAACGATATGAAGTGGTTTTTGCTACACCAACACCTTTTGCAATTTCATTAACAGATGGAGACCTGCGGTACATCTTATAATAGTCATTAACGAAATCACAGATTTTATCCATAAGTGCTTTATTCTTACTTCTCATACTGTTTCACCTCTAAAATTTATAAAAGGAACGGTGCGTTCTCGATAGCATTATTATACTCTTCTGAGTAAAAAAGTCAATAGGATTTCTGACAAAAAATTTATGGTGTCGGTTTTCACCGACACCATATCAAAAAAACTATACATAAAAGCTCTTTAAACAAGTGTTTTTGTACTCCTCTTTCACTTCATCGGGAGCTACAATTTTAATTCCTCCGCCAAACCCAAGTACCCAACCAAAGAATGTAGCACTTACATCAACCGTTACCGAAACAGTAAATGTGTCCTCATCATTACTAATTACATCAACCTTTTCGCCAAATCGGTCAATGATGTTCTTCATCAGCTCGTTATCACATTTAAGTTCAACCATTCTTTCTTCACCGTCATACATCTGAAAGACTTGATTAGTGTATTCTGCTAAATCAAAGTCCTTTGGTGCTTTTGTTATCTTCGCATCTAATATGACGGGTTCTTTATCTATTCTGTCAACTCTGAAAACAAGGGTCTTTTCTCGCTCATCAGAATATCCGATAAGATAATAATAATCTCCGGTCCAAGCAAGAGAATACGGACTTATTATATAAGGCTCTCCATCATTCTTGATATGCTTCTTTTTGTTGGGAAGAAAATCGAAATAATAGAATGATACCTTTTTCTTTTGATTTATAGCATCATTCAAGGCATCTACGATATAATAAATCTTTTCGTTAGTAGGTTTTATTCGCTTATCTACAACTATATTTCTATTAAGAGCCTTTGATTGATACTTACTTGTCATAGCAGACAACTTTTGAACAAGCACTTTGCTTTTTTTCGCTGTGATAAACTTTGAAGATTGAACCGCATCAATAAGCAGTTTTATTTCGGGAACTTCCATGTTCCTTGAACCTATGTAATACTTATTCTGCGAAGATTTGACAGTAATAATATCAATCCCGTAATCACAAAGTATCTTTATATCGGTAGGAATAGTTGTTCTGTGAGTAGTAAGATTATACTTTTCTTCAAGTATATTTACTATTTCAGCAGTAGTAAGATGATGATTCTCATCTGTATATTCTTCTAAAACACGAAGAATATATAGAGTTCTCAGTTTGCTGGAGTTTTCCATAGCAGCCTCTTTCAATTATAATTCCGCATTATCCGTCCAAAGTTCACACTGATGAATTACAACATCAATAGCACCCTGAATTTCTTTAGGTGGATAATCATATTTTTTTAATAATCGTTTTACCATTCTTCTCATATTCGCACGAGCCGACTCTTTATTCTGCCAATCTATAGTGCGATTTTTACGAAGCATTTCTGTAAGTTCTCTTGTAATTGCAATAAGTTGGTCGTTCTCATAAAAGTCTTTTATAGCAGCAGGCTTTGTTAAAGCATCATAGAAAGCAAGTTCTTCTGCATTAAGACCAAGTTCATTGCCTGCTTCTTGCTCTTTCTTCAATTGGTCTGCCATTGCCAAAAGTTCCGCAAAAACTTCCTCACTAGATTTCAAACCATTAAGATAAGCATTTACTGTTTTCTGATATAGGTCTTTAAACTTTTCAGACTTAACAACATTAGTTCTCGTAAAGACTTTAATCTGACCGTCAATCAACTTCTTCAAGATTTCAAGAGCAACATTCTTTTGCTTCATTTGCTGAAGCTCTGCTAAAAACTTGGGGTCAAAAAGCGAGAATGTATCTTTCTTCTCAACTGTAAGCTTTTCAACTCCAGAGCTTTCAATACTTGCTTTGAGCAATTCGTTAATTCTCTCATTTATTTGGAAATATGAGTATGGAGCATCATCACCATTCTCCATTGTTACTCTGACAATCATTGTTCGTACAGCTTCAAAATATGCTGCTTCAAGTCTCATATCTTCTTCAACCATACTTGCACAGAGAGAAATAGCTTTTTTAAGAGCAAGTGCGTGTTTTAAGAAATCGTCTTTATCTTCTTTCTTATCTATATCAAGAAGGAAGTTTGCACCGTCAGTAATCGATTGAGCACGAGCAAGTTTTGAATCCGTGTAAAATCCTTCAAAATTAAATCCGTGGAAAATCTCTTCACAAATTGCCAACTCTTCAAGGAATTTTGGATATGCCATTTTTGAAATGTCCGTATCTCCGTAATTCTCTTTATCTTTCTTGGTATAGTCATTCATAGCCTGTTTCAAAGCATTTGCTATACCAACATAGTCGACAACAAGACCGCCTTCTTTATCTTTATATACACGGTTAACTCTTGCTATTGCCTGCATTAAGTTGTGGCCGTTCATCGGCTTATAAACATACATTGTTGCAAGTGACGGTACATCAAAGCCTGTAAGCCACATATCACAAACAATAGCAATTTTCATAGGGTCATCATTATCTTTGAACTTATTAGCAAGTTCTTCTTTGTATGCCTTATTACCTATGTATTTATGCCAATCCTCCGGATCTTTATTGCTATTTGTCAGAACCACTTTCACTTTCTCGTCCCATTTAGGACGAAGTTCAAGTATCCTCTTATAAATCTTCATAGCTATTGCTCTTGAATAAGCAACAATCATTGCTTTACCTGTAAGCAAGTCTGCACGATAATTTTCGTAATGGTCGATTATATCGTTTACTAATGAGTCAATAGTTTCGTCTGCACCGAGAACAGCTTCCATCTTTGAAAGTTCTCTCTTGCTTCGCTCAATGTTATATGCTTCTGTACGAAGAGCCATTCTGTCATACTCAGCATCGATCATATTTACTACTTCTTCATTGAGTTTAAGTTTAATTACACGGCTTTCATAGTAAACGGGGCGTGTTGCACCATCTTCAATAGCCTGTGTCATATCATAAATATCGATATAGTCACCAAATACTTCTCGTGTACTTCGGTCTTCCAATGATACCGGTGTTCCGGTAAAACCAATATATGTAGCATTAGGTAAACTGTTTCTGATGATACGAGCTGTACCGATTACAATATGAGATTCTTTTTGACCTTCATCATTTGTTTTTGTTACAACTCTTTCCTCTAATCCATACTGTCCTCTATGAGCTTCATCTGCCATAACAACAATATTCCGTCTATCTGAAAGTGAACCATCACTTTCTTCAAACTTCTGCATAGTGGTGAAGATAATACCATTAGCTTGTCTGTTATTAAGAAGTTCTGTAAGATGTTCTCTGCTTTCAGCATGTTGAGGAGTTTGACGGAGAAAATCTTTACACTTTGCAAACTGTCCGTAAAGCTGATTATCCAAATCATTTCTGTCTGTAATAACAACGATTGTAGGACTATCCAACTTCTTTTGAAGTAATTGAGCATAGAAAACCATAGATAACGATTTACCGCTACCTTGAGTATGCCAGAAAACACCGCCCTTACCATCAGTTTCTGTTGCTCTTCTTGTTGATACAACAGCTTTATTTACAGCAAAATACTGATGATAACCTGCAAGAATTTTTATATCATCTTTACCGTCCGAAGAAAAGCAAACAAAGTTTCTGATAATATCCAAGAAACGTTCTTTCTCAAACATACCCTTAAACAATGTTTGGAAATCTGCAAACTGTGTTGCATTATAATCTCCGTCAACAGTTTTCCATTCCATAAATCTTGTTAAAGGAGATGTGATAGTGCCTGCTTTTGTTGTGGTTTGGTCACTAACAATACAAAAAGCATTATATGTAAAGAGGCAAGGAATTTTATCTATGTAATTTCTGATTTGATTATATGCATCTCTCCAACCAACTACATCTCTTGTGGGAGATTTAAGCTCGATAACAACCAAAGGAAGACCATTTACAAATACGATTACATCAGGTCTTTTATTGTCTTTGCCTTCTTCTATTGTCCATTGATTAGCTGCACAAAAATAGTTATTCTTCGGTTCATCATAATCAATCAACTTAACAATCGCCGAGCGTTCCTCTCCTTTTTCAAAATAACGCACAGGAACACCGTTCTGAAGATAGTCCATAAAGACTTTATTTCTATATACAACAGAACCATTTTCTATATTTTCAATTTTTCTTATTGCTTCCTGTACCGCAACATCAGGAAGCGTTTTATTTATATTTTCAAGACTTGAATATAAAACATCCTTATAGAGAGGGTCTTTATAATCACGCTCAACTTCAGGACCATGAACTGTGTCATAGCCTAATTCTTGATATAATTCGAGTATAGCATCTTCGTATTCAGCTTCGGTAAATAAAAATGCCATAATTTCAACTCCTTTTCGGATGTTTTATTTTGGTAAACTATAATTTAGAGCAGCAAGCAATAACCCTATTTCGAAAGTATTACAATACCGTCACAGCGGTTGTTCCCTTTACCTCTATGCTACAAGTGTTAGGTGGAGGAACGCCTAAAACAAGCGAACCATCCTTTTGGAATGGTAATATACCATTCTTCACCCCAAAAGATGTTGGATTTCCTTATGCGTTTGTTACAGAGAAAACCATTACCCCGGAAGGCCTTAACCATTGCAACAGCAGACTTTACCCATTAAATACGGTTTTTGTGACTGCTCGTGGTACAGTCGGTAAGGTAAGTTTGGCTGGTTGCCCTATGGCAATGAATCAATCTTGTTATGCACTCGTTGGAAAGGATATTGACCAACTGCTTGCATACCACTACACACTCGTTACCGTTGACAAGTTAAAGCACAAGGCAAGTGGCGCAGTTTTTGATGCCATTATCACCAAGGATTTTGAGACCGAGAGTGTATCTAAAATCTCAGATGGTGATGCAGACACTTTCCTTGCGATTGCAAAACCACTATACGAAACAATCCTATCTAATTGCCTTGAAAATCAACGCCTAACATCGATGAAAGATGCATTATTGCCGCAATTGATGTCGGGTAAAATCGATGTGTCCGAGGTAGAAATCTAAGCCACTAAATTATAGTTTATCTTATTGTTATTCTCAATTTTATTGTTAATAGATTCTATAACACTTGCTATTTTCTTTTGTTCAACAAGGCTCGGAAGGTCGATTTCAATATTTCTAAAATTCTTTAAAGGTTGAGATAAAGCAGGAACACCAACTTGATTTGCAAAAGACAAGATTTTATGTTGTCCTTCATATGAATGAAAATAAAAAACTAAATACGGGACATAAACTTTCTCTTCATCAAATGTAACTCTAAATTGCCTTTGTGAAACCAAATATTCCTCATATTCCGAATCGCTCGGTATATATGCTATCTGTCCCAATGTTCCGCTAATTGTTACAACCACATCATTTCTCTTCGCAATCGCTCTATGTAATGAGCGTGCTTTTTCCTCTGTTACAAATTTTGTAACATTATCAGTTACTTTATATCCTTTAAGATTAGCACCATCTATTATAGGAAATCCACTTTCAACGAAGCAAGAAACTTTTAAGTTGGAGCCAAATGGACCTGCAGCTATATCTTTTATTACTTCTGAAAGTTGAATTTTACTCATCTTAAATCTACCGTCCTAACCAATATATTTTTTATGTGCCATTTTAACATTAGATTGTTTTACCATTGCATATTGCAAGGTTGTATCTATCTTTTGATGACCTAACAACTGTTGTAACTGTTCAATTGGCATACCTTTATCTATCGCAACAGTTGCAAGTGTTCTCCTAAATTTATGAGGATGAACCTTATTAATATCAAGTCTTCTTCCAAGTTCTCGAAGTCGTACCTCAACACCGCCAATTTGTAATCTCTTGTATGGTGACTTCAGGGAAACAAACAGTGCAGGATTATCATCAAGTCTGCTTGATAGATAGTTCTGCAAGTGTATCTTAGTACGAGCATCAAAATAAACCACTCGTTCCTTATCACCTTTGCCAAGAACAACACATTCTCTTTCAGTAAAGTTAATATCCTCTCTATTGAGCAGAACCAACTCACCAACTCTCATTCCTGTTGATGCGAGAATATCAATCATCGCAAGGTCCCGAAGCGTACCGCTGTTATCTCTCATCAGTTCAAGAGCTTCATCTGTATATGTTTCTTTTATGCTTTTGGTAGTCTTAATTTTATGTATTCTGCGAACAGGACTTTTGATAATATAGTCCTCATCTTCAAGCCAAGAAAAGAAGCTTGATAAAATTCTTCTGATATTATCAATAGTAACTCTACTTGATTGATTCTTAATTTGATACTCAGTTAAATAAGAACGCAAATCATCTGTAACAATTTGGTTTGCCTCTTTATTTACTGTTTCAAGCATAGTACAGATTGTGGTCTGATAATACTTTAAAGATTTTTCAGAACATCCTTCAATTCGTTTTGCAGAAAGGAACAATTCTACATAGTTGTTTTCTTTTTCAGCAACAGCAATATCTCTTTTGGAAACATCTACTGTATAAAGAGAGTATTCCAATACTTCTTTCAATTTTTCAGCTTGTGCATTGTTGAGAAATGGTATCATTTCTTGGATTACTTGGTTAACTATTTTTTGCTTCATAATTCATTCTCCTATATTAAGAGAACGACGAGCAACGGCAGTTCCTTTTATTTAACTTCCGCCGTTGGTAGAAGTTATTTATGCGGTAAACTATAATTTA
>JAFWZH010000153.1 GCA_017522515.1 Clostridia bacterium | reverse complement strand
ATAACACGCTATATATAGCTTTGTATAATTATTCTAACTCTTTTATATTTTTAATTTTCAAACAAATCATCCATTGTGACTTCACTTTGGATTCTGCCTGAATGTGAGTTTTGCTTTACGCCATAAGTTGTAACCATAGTAAGGTGCAGGGCTTTTTTAGAACCTGATTCTTTGCGGAAACATTCTATTTTGTTAATCAGCTTTTTCTCATAATCCTTATCTATTTCGTATTCATTGACTGCAAATTTCATTTCGCAGATATTTATGACTTTATCACGACGATCTATAAGCATATCTATCTGAGCCCCATCAGCTTCTTCGGTTGATTTTGTAAACCATGATGAAACTTCTGTAAGGATACCGAAGATACCAAGCTTTTTCTTTATCTGTTGAATATGATCTTTACATACCTGTTCAAATGTAAATCCTTCCCATGCTCTTACAGATGGATTATCTATTGAATTAGACCAGAAACGTTCATCTTTTCCAGAATTATTCTTTAGGAACTTATAATAAAATAAAGTAAAGTAATCAGAAAGCTGATACAAAGTATCCTGTTTTTTGTTTCCAAAGAATTGATATGCTCGCACAAATTCTGAATTAACAAGATTTTCAAGGATTTTTGTAAGACTTCCATTTGGCGGAAGTTTTGTAATTTGAGAAATCTCTTTTCTTGTAAGCCCTATTTTTTTTGAACTCAAGGCTTCTACTACCTTCAAGTATTGCTCACTGTTATTAAAAAGCATTGCATACAGATGTTCAAATTCATCCCAAAGCAATGCACGCTTCTTGAAAAACATATTATCAATATTTGCTTCAAGAGAAATGGAATTGTCCAGGAGGCTTAGATAATATGGGATACCTCCCATTATCATATAATTTTCAACAATCTGATACCGAGACCATTCAAAACCGTTTACCTTGAGATACTGTTCTGTTTCATTTAATGTAAACGGTTCAAGATACAGTTTGCAGTTCTGTCTGTTGTATAAGCCCCCCTTATTTCTTGCTATATTATCAACCAACCAGGCAGTTGCAGATCCACAAACAAGGCATACAAGATTATCCTGTGCAGACCCCCAGTTATTCCAGAAATATTCAAAGGCCGGAAGAAAATCACTTCTTGGAGTATCAAACCATGGCATTTCATCAAAGAAGATAACATGCTTTTCGGTTTTAGGGAGAGTATCCAGATATTCTCTTAAACAAAAGAATGCATCTGTCCAGTTTTCAGGCACCTTCAGTTTTTGTTTAGACTGCAGATTTAGTTCTATAATAAAGTTTTTAAGCTGTACTTCTTTAGTCTGTGCATATGAACCGGAAACCTTAAAATCAAATCTGCCGTTGAAAAAGTTATTAATCAGAAAGGTCTTACCTACTCGTCTTCTTCCATAAACGATTATGAGCTGAGCTTGATTTGCATCCATGCATTTTTGAAGTTGTTTTATTTCTTTTTGTCTGCCAATAATCTTTTCAGTCATAAATCTACCTCTCAAACTTAAAATAACACAGTTTTAGACTATTGTAAAGTTATTAACAGTCTAAAACTATATAAAAAATACATCATTTAGATATAAAAAAGTGTTAAACGCATCTTTATTGTCCAGATTTTATACCATTAAAATTTTATACTGCTTCCATCAAAGCTTCAACAGTACAATTTAATGCCTTTGCAAGTTTTACTACAGTTTCAGCTTTTGCAGCATTTATATTCTTTTGATTTTGTTCATATTGCTGAATCGTTCTTACTGGAATATCTGAAATTTCAGCTAACTCACTACAAGTTCATTCAGATATTCTTCAACATTCTTGTACATTACATCATTTTCAGATTGCATTGTTTCCCCGCGATATAGGACACACTTCTTTGTAATTTTACCAAAGCGTTTTTCAGTCAATTCAATTTTATCTCCATTAATCAAATGTCTGTATTGAAAAGGAACTGCTTCTAGAGAATGTTTGATTTCGTAAATCTCACAGGTATTTGTCTGGTTGTCATAGATTACCATGTCGAACTCTCCAGCTTCAAAACGAATCTGGAAAACCTGCTTTTTGTTTTCGTGACGGTTAGGCATTAAAACTCGCTTGGTTTCATAAATAACGATGTCTTCCAGCATGTGTCCAAGAACGCCTTCAATTATCTTTTCGGTAATAAGATTTATTTCCCGTTCTTGAAGGTTCTTTATTTGTTCATCTTTCATCAAAGAATAAACCAAGGCCTGAGCCTGGCAGAATCTCATTCCCGGCTGGGTAAAGATTGTATAATTAAGCTTTCCTTCACTACCTGTAAGAGTTTCAATATCCAGGTCATCTATTAAATCAAGGCGTTTCAGATACTGTTTTATTTCCTCCACATGAGAATCAGTAATGCCAATTGTCTGATTATCCTTTTCTTTAATTTCAAGAATCTTTTTTAGAGTTTCTAATATCTGAGATTTATCTATTTCATCAAGAATATCAGTTCTCTTATCTTCATCACGAGCTTTTCTTAAAAGTTGTGCTGTTGAGCCTAAGTCGTGACTTTCAAATAAGTCAGTAATGACTTGTACTGTAAAATCATGGTTCTCATCTTCAATGATTCTGTTGATTGCATTTGTAAGCTCATTAGCATCATACAATTCCCGAAGGTGTCTGAAATAGCGGCCCTTCTGATAGCATTTCAAACTGTGCTGAATATTTTTGCAAATTGCTGTGTCAATGTATCTTCTTGCAGTCTCATCGTCACGGAAGGAAGCTTCCTCGACATTCAGTTCAGCATCCTCGAAATCCAACTCACCTGCCTTAAGGGTTCCACCATAACGGATATATTCATCAATTGATGTTATTCCTAAAAGTCGTGCATGTTCTTTATAAGGAATAAATGTTGTATGAACGGTAACAGCACGATCGTACAGTTCTTCACTTTCTGCAAAATAAAATCCCAGAGAATCCGTTCCTGACAAAACAAACTTTAATCCCTGAACGGCGTACACATCCGATAGAAGAGCTGCATTATCTATAAAGTCTTCAAGCAGTGTGATTTCATCTATCAGAAAAAACTTAATTCCCTTTTCGCGGGCAAGTTTTATATCCTTATTCAAATCTGTAATTGTTTCCCCTACCCTTGCTTTTATGTATATTGTCTGTTTTCGGTCTTCCTCTTTCATATCCAGAACAAGCTGTTTGAGGAGAGTCGTTTTTCCAGTACGGCGAAGTCCATAAACAAGGCAGACTTTATCTGCAGGTTTTCCATACAGATAGGAAGAAATCTTTTCGTAACAGTCACGCTTCTTAAAATCTTTGGCAGTTTCTGCCATTTCAAGAAGTCCGACTCCTGTTATGGCATTCATTATGAAAGAAGTGCTGTCATCAGGCTTTGCAGTTGCAGGAAGATTCTTTTTCATTGCTCGAAGTTTCTTTTGTAATTGGCGGCGTTCGTCAATTAAAGGCCTCATTTTTTCAGCTTCATCGTTTGTGAGAAAATTGCTTACTGTTTTTTTGTTTTCTTTATACTGCTGATAGAAATAAGGCTTGCCGTCAATATTCTTGGTAACGATTGTTCCACGCGGCAATGTCTCTATTCTCTTTTCTAATTCTTCTATTGATTCAACCATAAAGCACCTCGTACTACCATACTAACACCTACTAACACCTTTGTAAAGAGTAAAAACGGTGTTAGTAGGTTATTAGGTACATTAAAGTGTTTTAATCTAAACAGCCACCTGGATACCTAGTTACAGATTTATCATACGTCAGATCCATTAAAGATTTATCAATAACATCGCCTTCTTTATAGTTCTTATAAATTGGAGGAAATCGGTTGATAACTTCCTGGCGTGACTTTATTTTTTTTTATTAGCCAATTCATTTTCAAAATGTTGTCTTGTTGAAGATATATATTTATCTAATCCAAGTCTCCTGAATAAATCACAATGAATGTTTAATGAAATCAAGATCTATTTTGTTATTT
>JAFWZH010000002.1 GCA_017522515.1 Clostridia bacterium | reverse complement strand
TAACAAAATGGATAAACCCATGAACCGCATAAAAGAGGTGCTCGAAGAGCGCGGCATCAAACAAACTTGGCTCGCTGAACGACTTGGCAAGAGTTTCTGCATTGTAAACTCTTATGTTTGCAACCGCCGCCAACCCAGTCTTGAAGTCCTCTTTGAGATAGCGAAGATATTGAACGTGAATCCTAAAGAATTGATAGATGGCGATGAAACCAAATAAAGTAATTGTCGGACTTGTTGATGCGGATTTATTGGATGGCGGCACACGTCACCCAAATCTTGCTCTATTAAAAATAGCAGGTTTTCTTCACGATAATTCTATAGAATTTGAGTTAATAGAAGATTCCGAAGCTGATATTAGTAAATATAGTAGAATATATCTATCTAAAGTCTTCACATTTACAAAACTTCCACGATTCTTTTATGTTGAACAACACGATAATGAAAACACAAAATTTGTAATTGGAGGCACTGGCTTTTATGCAAATGAAATAAACATCAGTAAATTTAAGCAGCAGCGTTTAAATGATATGCAAGCATTAGAAGATGATGAGTTTCTATGCATGTATGATAATAAAAGAGGTGGGAAAAATCTGAAAGGTATTAATATGGCAAATCAAATGCCCTATTATCCCTTATATGATAACTATATTGCAAATAAAATAAAGGCGGGAAAAAGAGAGTCGTATTATAAAGATTATCTAAAATATTCTATTGGCTTTCTAACAAGGGGTTGCTTTAGACATTGCCCGTTCTGTGTAAATAAGTTAGAAAACTTAATTAAACCTTATTCTAAATTAGACAGTTTTTTGGATAATCAGCGAGATGAAACGGGAAGATTATTAAGACCTTACATATACTTATGGGACGATAATTTTTTGGCATCATCGCGAGATGTTTGGTATCCGATACTTCAGGAATTGATTCAAACTAAACGACCATTTCAGTTTAGGCAGGGATTGGATGAAAGAATAATAGCAGAAAGTCCTTATGGTGAAGAGATCGCGCAATTGTTATCTCAATGTAAATATCATGGAGACTATATATTTGCTTTTGACAATTGGAGAGACCGAGAAAAAATTGAAGCAGCTCTCAAAATATGGAAGAAATACAATAAGAAAGAGACAAAGTTTTATTTATTCTGCGGCTTTAAACTCACAGCGAGAAATAACGATAAATTGTACCAAGATATCTGGGAAATATTCCAAAGAATAAAAATTCTGATGAGTTATGGTTGTTTGGGATATATAATGAGGCATGAGGATTACCACAAACACCCTCTAAAAAACATATATGTTCAGATTGCAAGATGGTGTAACCAACCTCCGTTCTATAAGAAGATGTCATTCTGGGAATTCTGTTACCGCAATCAAACATATTGGGAAGAACAGAGAGGTATTTATAAAGTGGACAAAAAATTAAAGAGTTACGATGAGTTTGTAAAAGACTATAATTCCGGATTATATAAAGACCGAAGATTATGCTTACCAATGAGAACTATTATGGCCGTAATTGACAAGTTCCCAGAACACAAGTCTGAGCTTTTGGAGATGTTTAATTATAAGTTAGAAAATTTGATCAATCCATCCCTTTGGGAAAAATAATAGAATTATGACTACTGCAAGACTAGAAATGTTACCAATCAACGCGATTGAGCTTGACAAAGAGAATCCTCGCATTAAACACTTCTTGGAGATGTATACTGACATCACAAGCGAAATGATTGCACTAGCTTTAACTGACAGTTCATCTGGCGATACATCAACCTCTTATAGAGCGTTGAGAGATTCGATAAAGGTCAGCAAAGGAATCATACATCCTATTGTTGTCAACTGCAATGAGGATAATACCTATACTGTGATTGAGGGTAATACCAGACTTCAGATATACAAAGAATTTGCGGAAGCTCAACCATCTGGTCCGTGGGGCGAAATCCCATGCTTGATATACAATCAACTATCAAGCGTGGAAAAGCATGAGATTAGACTTCAATCTCACTTGGTTGGGCCTCGTGATTGGGATCCATATTCGAAAGCAAAATATCTTTACCAACTTAGCGAGATTGAGCATTTGCCAATGAACGCTATAATATCCATGTGTGGAGGAGGCAAAACTGAAATAGAGTCTTATATTTCTGCATATGTCTATATGGAAAGATATTATAGGACTTATGTTAAACGATTAGGATTGGAGTTTAATACAAGAGATTTCTCTAAGTTTGTAGAGTATCAAAAGTCCACTATTAAGAATGCTATCAAGCGAAGAAATATTGCTGAAGATGAATTCGCAAAATGGGTGGCAGAGGGGAATGTAGACAAAGCTCAAGGAGTACGTGCTATACCTAAGATATTCCACGATGACGAGGCTTTTGGTGTATTTCTTAAAAGTAATATTACAGAAGCTGAGAAAGTCCTACATGCCAAGGAATTAGTAAATGAGGATTTGAGTAAATATCCATACGAGGCTTTATGCAAAGAGTTATCTCGAAAGATGATGGGTATGACACTGTCAGAAATAAACAATCTTGCAAAAGATAGTAATTACGAAGAGAAGTTGTATGCATTAGAAGATGCTCTAAGCCAGCTAAATTTAGTTGTAGACGAAGTACATAAAAAGATGGAGTAATGCCAGAATCTCAATATCATATCAACTATGTAAAAAAGATTGTTTCATATGTTGAGAGTACCTTCTCAGCAGATGAAGTCGCTTTTTTATTGTCAGATTCCACCGATTGTCCCGAGAGATGTCCAAAGGTTATTGGAGGATTCGTTCCGGATGTTTATGTAAAGACGGCAAGATGTGCCATAATTGGAGAAGCAAAAACGGACAATGATATTGAGAACGATCATACAACGGCTCAAATAAATTCATACATAGAAGAGCTTCGCTCTCATACTGAATGTTCAAAGCATATAATCCTTTGTAGTTCAATGCTGTTATTTGCGACATTGAAAAATATGATCATACGCAAAAAAAGAAAAGAACCTTTGGATGACATTACTTTCCATATTCTCGACAATTATAAGAACATTGCAACGATATGAGTATAAAATATGACATATCATATAATTGGGTACCAAAGCATGAGGCATTCCCATATCAGCATGAGGCATTCCTGGCATTAAAGGATAAGCCTTATGCCGCAGTGTTTCACGAACAGGGTCTTGGTAAAACAAAGATTGCCATTGACCTATTGTTGTATTGGCTTTCATCTCAGGCTATTGATAGCGTTATTGTAGTTACAAAAAAGATATTAGTGAACAATTGGTGTGACGAATTTAAGGAGCATACCAATTTACAAACCCATGTGATTGGCACTAATAAAGGAGCTAATTTCTTCGTATTTAATAGCCCTTCAAGAATCATTGTTACAAACTTTGAGACTATATCAAGTGAAAAGGCGAGATTAAAGCTATTCTTAAAGACGCGTTCTGTTGCGGTTATTATAGACGAATCGGCAAAAATAAAAAATCCAGACTCTAAGCTAACAAGGGATTTCTTTGAGTTATCTCCATTATTCAAAATTCGTTTAATAATGACGGGAACACCTGTCGCCAATCGACCATATGATATATGGTCGCAAATATTTTTCTTGGACGGAGGAGAACATTTGGGAACTGATTTCAAAGCGTTTAAGAAAGCGTGTGATTTATCGAATGACCTTTTTGAAGACGAGACTAAGCGTGTGTCATTTGAGCAGGAGACATCCTCGATATTTGATAAAATACGAGGTTTTTGTGTTAGAGAAACAAAACAAAGTGGTATCATTTCATTACCGAATAAGACATATCACGAACTAATTGTTCCATTTGAATCAAGGCAGCAGGAAATGTATGATATGATTCGTGAAGAGATGTGTATCCAAATTAAAAAGGGCGACACCACAATTCTGGATGAATCAAGTGAAACGATCAAACGTCTTTTAAGACTGTTGCAAGTAACATCTAATCCAAGACTTTTGGATGACCAATATACTGCTGTGTCAAGCAAAGAAGTGCTGCTGGATAAGGTTATAAATGATATTATATCGAGAGGAGAAGCTGCTATTATATGGAGCATATATACAGATAATATTGATTATTTTTGTAAAAAATACAAAGAGTATAATGCAGTCAAGATAACAGGCAAGATGAATAATGAGGATAGGTCAAGATCGGTGAGATGGTTCAAAAGTGGGGAAGCAAAACTTTTGTTTGCCACTCCTCAATCGGCAAAAGAGGGTCTAACTTTAACCATTGCAAATAATGCTATTTTCTATGATAGAGGATTTAATCTTGATGACTATCTGCAGGCACAAGATAGAATCCATAGAATATCACAGAAACACGAATGTAATATTTACAACCTTATGGTTGCCGATAGTATTGACATTTGGGTGGATTACTTGTTAAAGGCAAAACAAGAGGCTGCGTTCCTTGCCCAAGGAGATAAGACACTTGAACTATATCGACAACAAATAGATTACAGCTTCTCGCAAATTGTAAGAAAAATATTAAAATTCGAAGAATAATGGACACAAAGAGAATTATCATCATTGCTGGACAGCACATTGAGGTAGAAGAAAAGTTTCTAAAACATTCAGACTTGGATTTCTATCCCGAAAATCCTCGTATCTACAACACGATTCACGCTGAAATAGGAGATAATCCTACGCAGAAAGTGATTGAGACCGCTATGAAAAAACTCGATAGCGTAAAAACCTTGAAGCAAAGTATTGAGGTTAATGGTGGTCTTCTTGAGCCTATTATTGTGCGACGCAATGTTGTGTTAGAGGGTAATAGTCGACTTGCAGCATATAGAATACTTGCAGAAAAAGACCCTATTAAGTGGGCGGAGATAAGGTGTAATGTGCTTCCTGACGACACTAGCGATGATGTGGTTTTCAGTCTCTTGGGAACGCTACATATTATTGGTAAAACACCCTGGAGTCCATTCGAGCAGGCTGGCTATTTATATCGTAGGACACAAACATCAAGGAAGCCTATCACGGCATTAGCAGATGAGTTTGGATTACAGCATTCTGTAGCCAAACAGTTTATCGCTGTATATAAAATGATGTTGGAGGCTTCCGATACAGAACCATCCAAATGGAGTTATTATTTCGAGTTGCACAAGAATGCCGATATCAAGAAAGCGGATGAAGATAACCCAGGTCTCAATATCGCACAGACCTTGATTGAGCAAATTAAAGATGATAAGATTCCTGAATCTAAAGATATTAGAAAAATCGGCAAAGTCCTAAAATCAAAAGGTGAAAATTCCACCGATGCAAAAGAAGGATTATTAGATGGAAGTTTAACTATAGACGAAGCTTTGGAGTTAGTAAGTACCGAAACAAAAATAGAAGCGATCCAAGCTAAAGTAGATAATTTCGTGTCGTACTTAACAGACAATAGAGAAGACATTAGAGAATATGTACAAGATCCATCGATTAAGTTTGCTATTAAAAAGATAATAGCAGCACTATCGAGTATGGTATAACATATAATGTGATATGAATAATTACGATCTTATAAAATTTTTCTTCTCACAGGAAAACGAGAAAATGATTAATGAAAAAATTCTGGACGATGTAGATTATATCGTCCCTAAAGATCGTATATTAGAGTACATAAATAAAGTTATAGATATTCCGTATGCTGATTTCATTACATATTTAAAAGACTCTCCAAGCAATCACCAAATAGATAGTTCACATATAACACAGTGTAGTTCATTTACTGCATGCGAGTCGTATTTGTGTAAAGCATTAATAGAGGAAAATAATTTAGGATTTGATTGTGCAGAAATAGGTATTTTACTTTCTGAGTTTATTTCAAGTAACAAAAGTAGTGCATTACGCAAATATGGTGAAAATCAGATAAAAACAGCATCGCAATTAGGTTTAGTTTTTGAATATTATAATCATTGGTATCTCAGTTGTCTTGGATATGTATATTTAGACCTAAATCAAGAAAGGCGCACTAGTTTGCTCGCTAGAACACTTTTAAGAGACCCACTATATGCACAAATAGTCAAAGATATAACTCAACGAGACATACATCTCAAAAGTTATATGGGATTTTTATCTATCTCTACCATTAATAGAAGAATTCCTAGCGTATGGAAACTTCTATCTATTTGCTTGTCAGAATGTGACAAATACCATATATTGTATAATAATATATTAGATGTAGAGGGTACTTGTAAATCGGTTGACATTGATGATCGAGATGGCTTATTACGAATTGAGCTGAGAGACGAAGAACAGAAAGACAAGAAGAAAGAAAAATCCGAAATATTACGAGTAACATTTCCTGATGGGAAGGTTATTCAGCATAAAAAAGTAGTAGATACTTTTATTGAGGTTATTGAGTCGAACTTCCCAGATCTTATACATGAATTAAACATCGTGCATGCTGGGGTTAATTTGGTAACAAAAGAACGCAGCCAACAGTATGCTTCTGCACAGCGAGAAATAGCTGATGGTTGGTTAGTCTTCACTAATATAAATACTCGCAGAAAGAGAGAGGACCTTATCAAGATATCTAATGAATTAGAATTGGATTTGAAGATAGATATTGTATCTGTTGCTACTGGTGAAATTATCAATCTGGAGGATGAACCAAGTACATCAACCAGACAAAAGATTAAGGTAATATTCCCCGACGGTAAAACAATTCAACCAAACAAGGTTTTAGAAGTTTTGGTTGAGGTTGTTAAATATGCTGGTCCAGAACGAGTACGAGATCTGGGTATTATTGTTTGTGCAGATAATCTAGTTCTAAAGAATCCTAAGCCAAGATATGAAAAGCCATGCAAGCCTGTTGGTAATGGTTGGCTTGTAAATACCTGTTCAGATACTCCTACAAAGTATGAGCAGATAAAGGAGATATCAAAAGTTCTGAATCTTAACTTAAGTATTGAAATAATTAATTGAAAGCATACATCTCAACCATTTAGTATAATATTAACAAAATGAAGCGTGGTATGAAACCTAAAAAACAAGACACTGCTCAATACCCCAAATTTCTCACAAATAAATTATGTGAGCAAGATTTATTTGAGGGTAAGTCTCACGACTCTATTGCTCAAAATATAGCAAATGTATTAGAAAAAGGCTGTGTAAAAATCGTAGGATTAGATGGTGGCTGGGGCTCTGGAAAATCAAATATGGTCAGTCTGATAAAAAATAAGCTTAATGACAAAACCACATCAAGTAAGTACCATTTTTTCATCTATGATGCATGGGGACATCAAACTGATTTTCAGCGTCGCTCTATATTAGAGAATCTTACTAGCTATTTGGTTGATGATGCTAAAATCATTAATCATAATAAATGGAATGGTAGGCTCCTTCAGTTGTTGTCAAGGAAACGTAGTGTTGGTTCTAAAATAACAAAGGAGTTAAGTGCTATTTCAAAAGTCGCAGCAGTACTAGCTATTTTATTACCAATATTTGTATTATTAGATAGTTGTATAGAGCCCACTATTGGTAAAATCATATACTGGCTGATTATATTTCTTCTCTCTATTTATGCTGTTTATCACTTACAAGTGAGAAACATGAAGAAATATGGTCAACCCACAAATTTTGCAAATGTTATTGGAGAATTATTCTTTTCGTATTTAGATTTTACTAGTGAAAAAGGCTCTAACAATATTGAAGCCTCAATGAAGTATGAAACCATATATGACGAAGAGCCGTCAAGCAGAGACTTTAGAAACTGGATATCAGAAATAGATAAGGATATTGACGGTCATAAACTTGTCATAGTATTTGACAATATGGATAGACTTCCACAAAATAGTATTCAAGAACTTTGGGCAGCCATCCATACATTCTTTGCAGAACAAACATATGAAAATATCATAGTGATTGTTCCTTTTGATAGATCTCATATCAAGGGAGCATTTAGTAATATGTCTACAACAAACAATGATAAGTCTAATTATTTCGGTGACGATTATATCAACAAGACCTTCAATGTAATTTATAGAGTTTCACCTCCTATGATGTCTGATTGGAAAGCATACTTTGCAATGCAGTGGAAAGAGGCTTTTGGATTAGAATTAGAGACCAATAGTAGAGTCACTCAGATTTATGACCATCTGTCCGAAAGACAAACACCACGAGACATTATTTCATTTATAAATGAATTTGTTTCGATAAAGCAAATTACTATAGATACGGTTCCAGACGAATACATAGCATTATTTATATTCGGAAAAAATAATATTGCAAAAGATCCTGCAGAGATTATAACTCCTAGATATCTTGGAGGCGTAGAGTTCCTTTATAAAAACGATGAAAATTTACCGAAATTTATATCTGCATTATACTATCAACTTCCACCGGAAAAAGCTTTGGATATCGTGTATGTAGATAAAATAAGAAAGGCTCTTGATGCCAATGAACAAGACGACATACAACAAATAAGCAAATTGGCTATTTTTGACAAATTACTAGAAAATGCATTACCCAATGTTACTAACATTCCTAATGCTGTGTTAGCTTTAAATACATGTATTGATGTCAGAAGTTCAAAACATTGGGATTGCATCTATAAAAAACTGCAAACGGCAGAACCGATTTTACAGGAATATCAAAAAATATTATTGTGTAATATTTCCAATAAGGATAAATATCTCAAGCAAGTCATACATGATTTACTAAAAGCTAAACCATTTGATGCAATAAACTATTACGAGAGTTTATTGCAACTTAATGATTTGGATGGATTGGAACCAAGCAAATATTATAGTGAAGTTGAAGTAGAGCCTCAAAACTTTATCGACTACGTAAAACTTGCACAGAAAGATTATAATAAATATAAGATTGTGTGCAATATGAATAAGCTCGATGAATTCTTAGCTTCAAAAGATGAATCCTACTTCGAGAAACTTAGCGTAATGTCAATCTTAAATAAGGAGTATAACGGACTCGATTTATATGAATCAAGACTAATAGAACTCATTGACAATAATACATCAGATGAAGAAAAGTTAGTCGTTTTGTATAAGCGTTTAAAAGAAATTAAACGCCCAGTTGATAAGATTCTATCTGATTCAGATATCTACTCTTTGTTTAGGAATATGGACGAAGAAAGTGAATTTTATTACGATCTAATATGTATGAGATTGTCTAGATTGGATAATTTCTCAACTTCTTACAATTCTCCATTTACTAATGTTTTGAAAAGTACTGATGATGAAATTGTTGAGAAAGTAGCTTCAGAGATTGAGAACTACATTGATTATGGAGATATATTATTAAATGCATCAAAATATCCTTTGCTATGTAGTGTCGCAAATTCAATTACTTTGAAATCAAGAGGAACTTCCCGATTGAATTTGCTAACTATTCTCAAGAGTTACGATGATATCATAAACTCGGGCATTGATTCTGACACTTTAATATCGAGATTAAATTCATGGGATACTAGCAGAATTACAATAGGCAATATTAATACTATACCATATGTTTTTTTTGAGGATAGTGTTTCAATGGATAATAAACTGACTAAACACTGCAAAGAAAAATGCATGGAATACTTAATGTCTCTTTCAGTAGATACATGGGAGGTAGAAATTTCCAAGAAGTCCAAGAATTACAAACTTCTATTATTGTTAGAGCCAAAGGTGCAAAATGCATATGAAGCGTTTAAAAACTTATTAGGGAAGAAAGTGAAAGGCGAGGCTAATGATTTTGACACAACAAGTTATAACGCAATTAGAGATCTTGCGCTGAAACACAAGAGGTCATTAGTCAGCACATTTAAGAACATTAGAGATTTATTCTGTTCTGGTAATGCGATAATGTCTGATAATTTGTTTAAACTTATAGGAAAAGATTTACTCCAGTATGCAAAGATAGAAGAAAAACAAGATGCTTTAAGAACTATTTTCATACCATCAATACTTGATGATTCTGCTAATGTACAATTATTAATTATGCATAGTGAATTGATGAATAAGGTCGTATCAAATGCAGGAGAAGACAGTAACGATTTTAAAGATAAGGTACAAGCTCTTATTGATGGAGAACTTAAAGAAAATAAGCAATTTATTGCTTTTGCCGAATCAATAGGAGTATTACAATCAGAGTAATATAATTTCATTAATATAATGTATAAAATATCCATTCGATTCTATAATGACAGTGAGGTGCGAGTTGTTGGGAATAAAGCGGATTAATATAATTAACATTGCAATATGATTGACTTTGATACATACATAAAAATGGGTGAGCCTGGTGGTAAAGAGAGAGCCGAGGCGTGGAAAACCGCGATTGGGTTGCAGGCTGTTGATGGACTCAAGACTTCTGAGTACCTGAACGAAACTGCTGCAAAGCATATTGAGGGGGACATTACCATTGAACAGGTAAAGGAACTCATCGATACTTATTACCAATCAAAGACCGCACGAACACCAGAAGATGATGAAAAAGAGGAAGCAGATAAGGCCGCTGCAAACATTGCCAAAATTATAAATGAGCCATCTTTCACATTCTCCCTTCATGGATTGACATCTATTCACAAAAGAATTTTTACTGGGATATTCAAACATGCCGGTATCTTGCGTGACTACGAAATATCTAAAAAAGAATGGGTATTGGATGGAGCATCTGTTTCATATGGATTTGCCTTTGAACTCAAAGATGCTTTATCACACGACATTCAGAGAGAGCGAGATTTCAAGTATACAGGTATGGATATGTCAGAGATCGTTAAGCATATAGCTCAATTTACTTCAGATATCTGGCAGATTCATCCATTCTGTGAAGGTAATACAAGAACAACTGCAGTATTCATCATCAAGTATCTACGCTCACTCGGCTTCGATGTGAATAATACCACGTTTGAGAAGAATTCATGGTACTTCCGTAATGCTCTTGTCCGAGCCAACTACCAGAATCTTCAGAAAGGGATATATAAGGAAACTATTCATCTTGAACGCTTTTTCCGCAACCTTTTGATGGGCGAAGAGAATGTTCTAATGAACAGACATCTTCATATCAAGGCAAAAGAATTACTTGATGGGGACACCCCGACAAGTACCCCAACAAGCACCCCAACAAGTGTCATCCCAGAGAGCGAAAATGTTAAGCATTTAATTAGTGTTATTGCGGAGAAACAGCTATCGGTAAAGGAGATGATGGCTGCCGTAGGATTAAAGGATAGACCAAATTTTATCGAATATTCTCTTTCTCCTGCTATGCGGGAAGGATATGTTCGTATGCTTTATCCTGACTCTCCGCGTCACCCCCGCCAAAAGTATTTATTAACAGTTAAGGGATTAGCTGCATATAAGGAACTTTCGAGATAGCATACCACTCCAATAGTTTAACATTAAATTGTCTTTAATATATGCTCCACTATGATAGCAGGAAACCATCATATGTGGAGCATATTTTATTAGTAAATGTACTTCTCTAAGTTCTCGCGAATCTTTCTTTCAAATGGAGATTTACTATCGAGCCTTATTTCATTCTTAATAGTTTCAATACCATAAAAACGAATTATCTCCAATATCTGCTCTTCGTTACCTCGCTCGAAAATGCGGTTTATAACATAACCGCGATGTGCTGTGAAGTCAATATTCTCTATTGCTGTATCCCAAAATATCGCACCACGAAATTTTGTTAAATCAGGTTGATTGCTCATAATATCTTATTCTTTATTTCTTAAATAAACACTTCTATATCTCAATAAATTTACCTCCATCAAAGCCACCAAGATGCTCTCCGTAGGCCACATAGCCAAGTTGATTGCAGACAAGGCGTGTATTGCTAATAGTTGCCTCCTCGTTAGCGTGCGAGTGTCCGAAAATCCACACATCGATATGGCTATCAGCAATGAAGTCGCCCAACTCCGTTGCAAAGGCGCTATTAAGTAGACTGCCTTTATGTTGTGGAGCCACGACTGCCAACGATGGCAGATGATGCGTTACTACCACAATATGCTCTGCCGTACTTTCGTCGACACTCTGTTTAATGAACGACAAACACTTTTGATGCTCGGCATTAAAATCATCGGTAGTAAACCTACGACCGCCATATCGTATCTGCCTAAAATCGTTCATACCTCGACTTACAAAATACTCGTCCTGAGGCTGGATATGCGACCACAGAGTAGAGAGAATGAAGTCCGTATCATCAATGCGTACCACCTTGTTCTGATAATAATGCACATTAGGCAGTATCTCACGGCTCCAACTATCGCCATAGGCTAATACATCGCCATTACCATAGAACTCGTGATTACCGGGCACCAACAACACCTCTCGGTAGTTTGCCGATGCCCATTTCCAAAACTTCATATTCGGTAAAGTCTTGTCTCGCAAGTAACCTATATCACCAGCGAAGACTAATACATCACCAGTAACCTCAAACGGCATATTGTTTATAAACCTTGAATTATCTGACAACTCCAAATGTATGTCAGATGCGTATTGTATCTTCATAGAACCAATCTCCTCTTAACATTTTGTGTAAACCAATTCGTAGTCTTCAGCATTAGACTTGTTATCTAATATGCCCTTAGCAAAATAGAACTTGTTATACAGATATTGCTTGTTTTCAAGATCTTCTTCCAAAAAGCCTATGCTTTCATTGTATTCATCAATATCCTTACTAATCTTATCGTACAGTTCTACATTAGCCTTGAGTATGCGAGTTTCCAACTTAGCTATAGTTGCCTTGTACTTTGCAATGCTCTTCTTATAATCCTCGATTTCCTCATTATAAAACGATAAAACCCTATCGAGCAGTTCTGCTGTCAAAGTTCGTGGAGACGAACTCCACTGAAGCACATCTAATTGCCGACTCGGGGTCGTAGAAAGATGAAACAACTCACAACCGAAAGACTTGCGAACATTCTTATTGTATTCATCTACCTCATGGATAGCTGTCATTATCTCATCATTTGATAAGTTTCTCGTTTCCTCAAAGGATGGATGTTCTCTATACTCCATCAAGGGAGTATTCTTGTCTCTCAAATAAACAGTAGTATATTCACTCATAATATTTCTTCTTTAGTACGCATCACTGCGTGGTTAATAATTGATTAGTTGATTTCCATTGGACGGAATAGACGGAGAGGAAGATCGTCACCAATGGGCATAAACAAAAATCGTTGAAAAGTTTGGTAGGGACTTTCCAACGATTCTTATCTATTCTGCTAACGAGGATATTTGCATCTATAATATCCTGGTCCGCGTATGTTTCAGTTGGATAGTTTTTCCGATAATGTCGAATGACACAATGCTTGAAATAGTAGCACACAGCACACCATCAAAGCGTTTTGAGCCTCGACACATATTTGTTGTTGTTATGTTCATCCTATTTTGCTGCATTTCGTTTTTATTGTTTCTAAATCGGGTACAAAGATAGTGATTTTTATCTAAACCTCTTCTTTCCCAGGATAGATATTTTTGAATATAATGTATTGAGTATAAGGTTATATACTATGTATATAAGATTTATGTATTATCCTAACTTCGCAGTTAGCAATTCGTTTTTTCAAACCTCCTTCACACAGTTAAAATCAGCTTTCATCACAATTTACCACCATTCTTACGACAATAGGCTGCAACACTATCTACCGCTTCATCGAAATCAAGTGTATGCATAATTCCATAATGTTGTTCCACAAAAGCTACCCCCTGATACATACGAATATATTTGTAGGCTTGCTTTTCTGTCAAACCAAATCGCTTGGCAAACTCATTCACCAAAGCAATTATATACTCAATTATGTCTCTAATGTTGTACTTCATTGTACTACACATAACCTATTATACTGCAAACATAATGCTTTTTCATGGAAATATGAATTGTACGAAATAAAAACACTTAAAATAGAAGCGTAAAACAGCTCTAATCCCAACCTTGGTTTCAGGGCCGTTTTTGTACCTTTTCGGGATAAAAAATGCGATTTTTTGCAAGTTTTTGTACCTCGGGTTTTGATATTCAAGAAATTACACTTACTTTTACATTCCAAAATGGAGGTACAAGGCGAAAAGTACGTTGAAAATCACTAACTTACACATTCTCAACGACTTGCCAAATGAGTAGTTGTACCTTTTAGAGTGCTAAATGACTGATTGATAATCATCTACACTTTCTGCATCGGAAAGTAAATAATTAATTCTCTATTATATTTATTTTACGACCGCCAGTTCTCAAATTCACCATCTCAAATTGTGTAGTCATTTTCTCTCCGTCACAAATCTTTTCAATAAGAAAGACAAGAAGTAAGGGAAGGTATAGAACTTACCATTGAATCCGATATTCTTATATCCCAACTTGATGCCGTATTTTACATCTGGATACTTGTCTTCTTTTAGTAAATTATTTAGTGATGCAGTTGCGTTATCATTGGACGTTACTTCCACAGGAATAAGGGAATCTGCATCACGCACAAAGAAATCCATTTCTAGAGAAGGCTTATCGGAACTATAGTAATAGAGATTGTAGCCTTGCTTCACAAGCATGTCTCCTACTATATTTTCATAAATTGCTCCCTTATAAGTGCCAAGATTCTTATTAGCTCTCAAATCTTCCTGTGCTTCTTCATCAAGCGATGCAATCAAGAGTCCTGTATCTTTATAATAAAGCTTATATAGTTTAGGATCGTAATTGCCCTTAAGCGGAAGTTCAGGCTGATTCAAACAATAGCAAACATTTATGACACCGGCATCGGCAAGCCATTCTACACAACCGATATAATCTCTGTTCCGTGCGTTCTTGCCCATCTTGGTTATCTGGAAACGTTTGTTCTCTTTAGCCAAGAATGTAGAGATATGGTTGTATACAGCTTTGACCTTTGCCTTGTCCAATCCCTCTACATATTTGGTGATATCCTCTTCATAGTCTTTCAGCAACTGTTTCTGTATACCCAATGTCCCGCTGAAGTTCTTATTCTTGATATACGTATTCACCACCTCTGGCATACCACCTATAGTGGCATAGTCGCGGAAAAGACCAAAAAGAATATCCATCTGCAAATTGTTAAGGGGTTTAACTTCCGACATGTGTTGAAAGAGTTCCTCTATAAAATCCTCGGAATAGCCTTTAGCCCATAGAAATTCCTCGAAATCCATAGAATGCATCTCGTAGTTTTCCTTGTAACCGACACTATTGGACTCTATTTCCCGATAGTTGATACCCATCAATGAACCGGAACAAATCACATCAAATCGGCCATCGAGTTTGAAAAACTTCAGTGAAGTAGCACAATTGGGACATGCTTGTATCTCATCAAAAAAGAAAAGAGTTTTCCCTGGTACAAACTGCAGTTCAGGATTAAGCAAGGAGATATTTTTAAGGATTGTATCAACTTCAAATCCATCCTCAAAGATATCCTTGTATCTCTTTTGCTCCACGAAATTAATTTGAATAACGCTTTTGTAGTTCTGACTGGCAAACCACTCTATGGAGCGTGTTTTTCCAATCTGACGAGCACCTTTAATAATTAGCGGTTTTCTATCCGGATTGTTTTTCCATGCCATCAAATAACTATCAACTTTTCTTCTAAGCAGTTTATCCATATCTAAAATCCTTGATTACAACTGCAAAGATAACACTTTTCACATAATCCGAGCCATAAATGCGTAGATATTTCACATTATCCTACTCTTTTTCGTCCTGTATTTTCACATAATCCCAACTAAAACAAGGTGATCATTTCACATTTCCCATTTTTCATCGAATAGAATGGCAGTACGATAATATGAACCCCAAAACAATGAAAAGATACGCTAAATTATGAAGATGGTGGACAGAAAAGGTGGACAGAAAATTCAGAATGACACCAAAAATGACACCGAAAAATAAAGAATGAAACTCTCTGTTATTGAAGTAAACTTCTGAAATGACTGTATGGGGTATACACGATATTTCTCGGTCTACAGAAAAATCGTATGCTATAGATGTGGCATTTATGGATAAACGGGAAAATGCTTTCTCCGGAGATAATCTTGGCTGGAGGCTTGAGACTATCGTGTACTTGGAATTGCAGCGTAGAAAAGCTGCAACTGGGAATGATATATACTATTTTAAAAGCAGAAGCTCAGATGCTGATTTTGTTGTATGCGAAGGGAACAAGACACTTGCTGTATATCAAGTCTGTTATGGCATAGCTAAAGAGAAAACCAGAAGACGCGAAATCAAAGGGTGCATTGAAGGAGCTAAAGCTACGAATTGTAATAATATATTTCTAATCACTGACCACGAAAGCGAAATCATAGAAGAAGGCGGATATACGATTCAAGTAGTTCCTATTTGGGAATGGTTGGTAAAAGAGGGCATTTAAACAAACAGCAATCATTGAGGTATCTCAAAAAGGTCAATGACCCGTTGACCATTTTCTTCTTTGTGTAATTGGTCTCGTTTGGCAATAGATATGGTTTTGGATACATAATCACCTGTTGTCCTTTTATGCTTCAATGAATTTACGTAATTTTGGCAAGAAAAGATAACTCGCTTAGAATAAATCGGTTGGTCGGGTTGCATGAAAATTGGGTAACGAGATAGCAACCGTTCGTATTTCTGAGTTCTTCATTACTTTACTCCAATGTGATAACTCTTGACGCTACAAAGGTACAAAAAGAATCTAAATTGAAAATATAATTGGGGATTTCTTTGTTGTTTTAAATATTATTCGTACTTTTGCGAACAACAAACAATATTCGATTATGGCAAATAAAGATTATAGCATTAAGCAAGAGCAAGTTGCACGCTTTGCAAAAGCTATGGGACATCCCGCACGCATTGCGATTTTGCAGTTCTTGGCAAAGCAATCAACTTGCTACTTCGGCGATATTCACGAAGAGTTACCCATTGCAAAGGCAACCGTTTCACAACACCTCAAAGAGTTGAAAGATGCAGGACTGATACAGGGCGAGGTGGAAACTCCCAAGGTAAAGTATTGCATCAACCGAGATAATTGGCGATTAGCACAGGAATTATTCGGTGAGTTTTTCTGTGAATGTGCTCGTAAGAAAGAGAGTTGCTGTGGGTAAAACAGCATCTTTTTTTAGAAATAATGTTCGTTGTTTTACGAACTACAAATAAGTAATTAGATAAACTATTTAGTGTATGAAAAAAGAATTATTGATGATTGCCCTATGTATGGGTATGATTGCTTGCGAAAACAGCAATGCAAAGAATGAATCAAAAGCCGAAAATCAGGTCAAAAGTGATGTTGTAGAGGTGATTTACTTCCACGGTAAACAGCGTTGTGCCACTTGTATGGCTATCGAGAAGAATACCAAGGAATTGGTAGAATCAGCTTTTGCCGACAAACTGAAAAGCGGAAAGCTAGTATTCAAGTCGGTGGATATAACCGAGAATGAGGAACTTGCCGATAAATATGAAGTGAGCTGGTCTTCTCTAATCATTGTTGATTATGACAAGTACGGAAAAGAACAAGCCAAAAATATGACAGAATTTGGTTTTGCCAATGCACGAACGGCTTCTGACAACTTTAAGAAGGGCATTAAAGAACAAATCAACCGGATGCTAAATAACTAACGCTATGGGGTGGTTACAATCGTTGCTCGAAAGTAGTACGACACCGATACTGACAGCATTTCTATTAGGCTTGCTTACAGCTCTTTCGCCTTGCCCATTGGCTACAAATATTGTAGCTATCGGCTTCATTGGCAAGAGCATAAATAATCGCAATCGTATATTTTTTAATGGGCTGCTCTATACATTGGGGCGTGTGGTGGCATACACTCTGCTTGGCATGGTGCTTATTGCTTTGCTCAAAAGCGGTTCAAGTCTGTTTGGTGTTCAAAAGTTCATCGGCAAGTATGGCGAAATGATACTTGGTCCTGCGTTGCTGCTCATCGGCTTGTATATGCTCTTCGGGGGCAAACTCAGATTGCCATCGTTTGGATTTAGTGGTAG
>JAFWZH010000022.1 GCA_017522515.1 Clostridia bacterium | reverse complement strand
TTTTTTGAAAACTGCAACTTTTTTTAAAGTTTTTGAAAAGAAATTTTTAAGACTTTAAAATACAATGTGTTACGCAATAAAAGAGTCGGAACTTTCGCCCCGACTTTCGGATTATAAATTTATAACCATTAGCTCACTGCGTCAAGCGGTAATAAAGGTTGTCTGGATTTGCAATCAATGTTGTCTGGATTTGCAATCCAGACAATGTGAATATAAGGATTTATAATCCGCTTTGTTACAAACTTTATGACTTTGCTGGCATTATAGATGTCATTTCCGCATTATAAATGCTGATATTCAAGACTTTATGATTACAAATCCGAAAAGACATGAAGTACATGACGAAAATCGTTAGTCCATATCGCCATCAGCAATTATAAGCTTTTCTACAACATCAAGAAACTGCTCCACTTTGGGGATTAAAGGCATAATGTCTGATTCTGCAAGAGTTTTCCAATCATCATAGTCACCAGTCTGGCGCAATTCATACATTTCGCTATAAAATTTGCCCATTTCCGACGAAACGATTCCCGTTTTGACGAAATGAAGTCCGAACAATCCGATAATACCACCGTGCGTATGTGCACTTTGTCCATTATTCAGCAACAACGCTGACACCATATAATAGCAGGCGTAATACATCCTGTTGGCTGCAGCATACCAGTATTTGTTTTCTATTATGCCCTTCGCTTCCGCCCAAGTTTCGCGTGAACGGTGCACCTTATTCAATACCAATGCTTTTCTTTCTTCTTCTGTTACCATAAGACAAGCCCTTCCCTGCTTACATTATTATAAAACGGGGTTCCTTTCCGTTTAGCCCACTCACTATATGAATATATCTTTGGGCTGAAATATGTACCATATTCCCATCCTAACTCAACGAACGGATAGGCAAATGCGCCGAAAACATCGCCATTCACATCCTTTTCATCAAGAAGTATCAGCAAATCCCAGTCCGATTCGTCACGGGCATCACCACGTGCACGCGAACCGAAAAGGATAAGTTTCGAGCCATTGGGCAACACCTTCGTCCCCAAGGCCTGTATGGACTTCAATATGCTATCTTCATCTGTTGGCATAACATTATATTGTCTATCGGCAAAGATACATTTTTCAACTTATATAATGATGTTTTTCTTTAAAATTTTCTAAGAAAAAGTAAAGAAAGTGTGATTGAAGAAATTTATTACACACCGAAACAAAAACAGCAGCCAACTATTGCCGACTGCTGTAAATTGCCGTTTTGTGCATTACAAATGCTGATATTCATGTCTTTCGTATGCCCATAGGGCAAACAAGCGGTTGCAAATCTGAAAGGACATAGTTGTTACATATCATCATCGGGCATATCGCCAATTCCTAAAGCTATCGCTTTTACATCCAAAGTGCTTAATATGTCGTCAAGTTGGCTCATATACTTGTCGTTTTCTGCTTGCGTAAATATTGTTACATAATAATATCCAGAAACACCTACGAAAGTGTAACCCTTTATAGGATATGAATATACATTGGCAGTAAAATCGCTGATATATCCAGTACAATTGCCGATTTTCTGTTTAGACATTATTCTAAACTTAACATTATTATACATTATGTTTGAAACTAACTCATCGTTTATGCTCCTCAGAGCTTCTTTACAAGTTTCGTTTATATCTTGTTCGTCTAGAAAGTATAAACTTTCTTCTTCGCCAGAGGTTATAGTTATAATAGATAAATCATCGCCTTTTATCTCACAATTGAGGATAATTTCTCCATCCTCACCACTTTCCTCATCTGTTATTTTGTAATTGCTTGGGTAATTGAAAGATATGAACCTGTTAGAGTAAGTCTTACTTAAGTTACTATTACTTGAATAACCATAACTATTCCCTGAGTAGTAATTCGATTGACTATCAGAGTCTGACGATAAAGATACTGCAATAATTGTAATCACTATTACTACAAAAACAGCAATTGCTGCAATTATTATTATCTTATCTGACTTTTTCAGTCCTCTTCTTTTCGTAGAAGTGGAAACTGCAATTGGTTCTGAAGTAGTTCCAATGGAAACATCTTGTTGGCATACTGCTGACGATATTGGAATTTCTTGAATATCGCTTACAATTTTAGTCCCACACACAGGACAAAACTTTGCGCCGACCTTGAGTTCTGTACCACATTGTGGGCATTTGTTTTCTTTTTCTACCTTGAACCCGCATTTTGCACAAAACTTTGCACCGTCTTTAAGAGGTTCTCCACAATTAGGACATTTCTTTATCAATTCTATCCTTTCAACTTTTGCACCACACTTCGGGCAGAACTTTGCGTTATCCGCTATTTCTGCATTACATTTTGAACACTTCATATAATGTTGATTTTTAATTTTCTACACTTGTTTCTTGTGGGTGCAAAGGCGTTCCACAAAATGGACATTCTTCAAATTTAGCGTTTACTTCTTTCCCACATGTTTTGTTTGGACAGACAATTGTTTTTGTTTTGTCTTCATTTTCTGTGTTTTCTTTAGAAACTTCCAGTTCTGCTGCTTCTTTTATCCTTTTCCAACCTATAAAGGTCATTATCAAAGCGACCAGTACAAGTATAATCACTATTATCATATATAGAGTTACTCCAAATCCAATGAATCCCCCGATAATAGAAAGCAAAAGGCTACTGGCAAGTGTTATTGTTGCAATAAATAATGTATTTGCACCTTGTCTGCCAGAAAAAGTTATAGAGTTCTTTAGTTTCCAAAAACTTATAATTCTTAATGGAATCGAAGAAATTATAATACAAAGAAATGTTATAACGAAAATGGTCGCAATTGTATTTAAAAGAGAAAAATCGTATATGCTTACAGATGATAATACCAACTGATAAATTATTGCAACAATAGGTAGCGAAGCAAATATAATGGACGAAAGCCTCAACTTCTTTATTGCTGGAACATCATTTTCGTGTAGCACTTTTATCAAACGACCAAGACAGACAATGTAATAGATATAGAATCCAAACCAAACCAGTCCAAGTAACCCCGTCAAAATGTTTCCAATATATGGTATAAAAGAAAAAACTACAGAAATTCCCCATAGTACAAAAATCACACAAATGGCATTTTTGTAAATATTTGATATTACCGATTCATATACCTTAGCGTCAAATGAATCCGATTTGTTAGTTGATTTCAGTGTATTGCATGGAGTTTCATTTAGTTGCGAAACAATGACCTTTGTATTTGTTTCGTCCTTAGGGATGTCTTTGTTTTCAACATTTGATGATATGGGAGAAACAAATGTTTGCGGTGCTTCTGCTTGCTTGTCAGCATTATTGTTATCTTCTACAGGAGTGCTGTTGTTTTTATCACTATCTGCATCAATCTTGGCTCCGCAATTTGTGCAAAATATGCCGCCATCACTGATTTTGGAACCACACTTGGCGCATTTTCGTTCTCTCTCTTTATTATACCCACATTCAGTACAAAAAATAGCATCTTTACTTATGGTTGCGCCACAGTTCGGACATTTGATTTCCTCTTCTACTTTTGCACCACATACTGTGCAGAATTTTGCATTATCCGCTATTTCTGCATTACATACATTACATTTCATTTCAAAATCTGTTTTTATAAGTGATTATTTGTAAAAAGTTTCAGATTATTCCTTTATTGAATAAAAGTAATCAAAATATTGTATATTAAAAATCTTTAAACCATTTTCGTGAACTTAGGTTAATTGACAAAGAAGCAAGTCCGATGATTATGCCGATTACCCATCCTGCAGCAGTGCTAAACAATGCTCCTATGACATACCCAATGTATCCATAAAATAGGGAAAGCAATACACAAACGACAATGCCTATGCGTGGCAGCATAATTAGTATGAAAAATCCAAAAAATGTTCCAAGTCCAACCCACCACGACTTGAATATTATTCCCATTACTATAGCAATAATTCCAGCTTGAATTGGTAGTGCTCCTGAATTGGACTCGTTCCATTGGGCTTCTTCTATTGCGCTACGCATACTATTTTGCTGTTGTTGCAGCGCATCAATATTTTCTTCAGAACATTCTTGTTCTTCTCGCTCCAACCACTCTCCACAATGCTTGCATTTCTTTGCTGTCGCTAAAATTTCTTCACCGCAATATGGACATGTAGTTTTTCCTTTTGTTGTCACATCTGCTTTGCCAACCGATGACATTTGCTTTGTAATTTGAGGCAAATCTATTTTTGTTCCACAATTAGGGCAAAACATTGCGCCGTTTTCCAATTTGAATCCACATTCTGGACAAAATCTTGCAGCTTTTACAATTTCCGATTTTGAATTTTTCATTTTCCTTTATCTAATTTAATAATAGTTCCGATTAATAATACTATGTAGGCACCAAATGCGTATCCCATTTTTGCGTTTAAAAATCGACCATAAGCAAGCAAACTCCAAATTCCCATAGCAATAATGGCTAACGCGCCTACTATGATAATGGCGATTGCAATTTTATTTGACTTGCTTCGTTTCGAATTACAAGTATTCATGCAAAAATCAATAATCTGCGCCCATTCATCATCATTGAGCATAAAAGGAATTTCAAAAAATTTGATTTTTTTGTCACCATATCTGACTGTTATTCCCATCCTATTGTATTTGTCTGCATCGTCATAATAAAAACGGCAGTCTTTAATAGGTGCTTTGAGCTCTTTCCCATTCATTACTGATATGTAAATATTGCCGTTGCTTACTTTAAATTCCTTTAGCCTCCATGCTTTAGGCTGTAGCCAATACAACTGTAATATTTTCTGAAAAACAGTTGGTTCGTGTGTAACAAAGTGCAAATCAAAGTCATCAAATCCTTTTTCGTCTTCGTTTTTTTCATTTACGCCTTCTCCTCTTAGTATATGTGAATTTAAAGGAGTCCCACAAAATGGACATTCTGTAAATTCAACACTAACTTCTTTTCCACAAGTTTTATTTGGACATATAATAGTATCTGTTGCCAACATATCGTCTCCGTGTATATGACATTCTTTCTTTTTCTGTATATCATTGATTGGACTTCCCACTTTCTCACCACAATTACTACAGAATGTTGCGCCATCTTCTAGTTTTCCGCCACAATTGGCACAAAAAGCCGATTCCTCTATCTTGCTCCCACATTCGGGGCAGAATATTGCATTATCGTCAATTTCTGCATTACATTTTGAACATTTCATATTTACATTTTTAAATTATTTTGCAAAGAAAGAGTATAAGATTGCCAAAGTATGGCAATTGCTTTTTTATTATCGATGAATAAAAAATCACCGTTTTTACTTTCTCCCTGCCCACCAGCACCTCATAGGCAATTACACAAAAAGAAGCGTGGTACTGATATACAACTTCTCTTTGTTGAGGTCCTGAGATTACCCTTGAATGAAGAATGGAGTAAAACAGCCCACGCATATACGCGAGCCTCTTACGCCCTCTTGCATTCGTTTAGAAATTTCTCAGGTTTCAACAAACAAGACGAGCATAACGCTTCGTTAATCAATATGTACGGCTTGGTTCATCGCCAAACCAATGGCAAAGATAAGAAAAGGAAATGGAATGGCAAAATTTATTTTGCTATGAATGATAACATTTTTATATCCAGTACTTTATTGCAATTGCACTTTTTGTGTTGCACCAAAAGTGCTGTAAAAAAACTATATCCTCTTCAGCCACAATTCCATGAACCTATCATATACCGAATAGCCTTTTTCGGTATGGAAAACAAGTTCCTTGTTGATTAGCTGGGCGAGTGCCTTGTTTATGCTGCTTGTACCTTTAAGATTATATTTCCTTATGAACGAATTTGAATTTATTGCAGGTACAATATGCTCCTTTGCTATCGCAACCAGCAACTGCGCCTGATTTATTGTCAGAAAGTCGTAAATGCGCTTGTAGCCGTCGGTTTCGGTTTCGACAATCTTCATCACACATTCGGTTATGTCCGATTCGGTAACCTTTTCCGGTGCCAGTTCGAACAGTTTGTTGAGGATGTACTGCACATACCAAGTATGCCCTTCAACCATATTGTATATTTTTTCGAATGTGTTTTTATCTAAAGTTATCCCTGTGGTTTTCATCCATTTGCAAGAAAACTCAAAATATGTTTCCATCGGGATTGGCTTTAGGTTCATCTTTTCTGTGCTCCGATAGAAAGGACGGGCTGCCGAACTGAAAATGTCGTCCATAAGGTGTTGCTTGCTTCCCGAAAAAATGAAATGCAAGTTCGGACAGAATTGTATGTAGGAACGGAGCAGGGCCTCGGTTTCCGTTTCGGGATATTCGGAAATTTGCTGAAACTCGTCAATGGCAATTATACATTCCTTGTCCGATTCCTTTATGTATGAAAATATTTCGCCGAGTGTGTTTTGCGTGTCCTGCTCCTTGAAGTCTAGTGAAGCTTGCGGTAATCCGCTTGCAATGTCGGTTGAAAAGACTACGCGACAACTTTTGAATATGTTTGCTATAGCTGAAGCGGTTTTCTGGGGAATGCTGTCGAGTTTGCCGATTACTGTTTTACCAAGCAGAGATACAAAGTCGCCTAGTGATTTAGTGGCAAAAATATCCATATAGAGACATACGGCATTCTTGTTCTCCTTGCCTATCTGGTAGAAAGTATCTTTGATTAACCCGGTTTTTCCCATCCTGCGCGGACTCATCAGCGTAATGTTCCTTCCGTTTCTTAATGCCGAAATCAGTTCTTTCCTTTCGGTGTCACGACCGCAGAAATATTCGTGTCCTGCATATCCTAAAAGGAGAAATGGATTGTATAATTTGTTCATATTCAATAATTTATTTGAATTACACTTTTGGTGCAGCACCAAAAGTGCTGCAAATATAATGATAAAATGATTATCCGCAAAATATGTTTATTATTATTGTCCTCTAAAAGTTTAATAAATCAACACAAAAGCATTCCGCTCCAGCCGCGGAGGCTTTTACTTTTTTGTTGGCAAAAAAGTAAACAAAAAACCATGTCCGCTGAGTCTGCTTCGCTAAAAATCGGCTGCACTACGCTAAAAGTCAGAAACTTGTCTGCGTTTCACTCCGACTTCAAACAGACTGACTTTTTACGCTCCGTTTCTCCGATTTTCTTAACGCTTACCAGCCAAGGCGGCAATCAAGGTATCGCCAAAGGCGATGGATAAAAAAACAAAAAAAGTCGGAACTTTCGCCCCGACTTTCCTATTATAAATTTTGTCGTTTCTACTTGATAACGCCGAGTTCCTTGCCAACCTTGGTGAATGCTGCAATGCACTTGTCGAGGTGGGCGATTTCGTGTGCTGCCGAAATCTGAACGCGGATACGAGCCTGTCCCTTCGGAACAACAGGATAGTAGAAGCCAGTTACATAGATGCCTTCTTCCTGAAGTTTTGCAGCCATATCCTGCGAAAGTTTTGCGTCGTAGAGCATTACTGCGCAGATTGCCGATTCGGTTGGCTTGATGTCGAAGCCAGCAGCCTTCATCTTCGAGATGAAGTAATCGGTGTTGCTGTGGAGCTTGTCCTGCAACTCGTTGGTGCTCGACATGATGTCA
>JAFWZH010000152.1 GCA_017522515.1 Clostridia bacterium | reverse complement strand
CTGGAAGATATGAAGTCACTTGCAGAAATCGGCAGTGAGGACTTTTACATTGCCGACTGCTACGGCTTTGGAGTATATGAAGATTTATTATAAACCTTAAAATATATCGAGTATGAAGATTTTATGTCAAGAGCGTTATGACAAGGCTGTTGCCTACGCTAAGGAAATCAAGAACGACACGCTGCAAAAATGTATTGACCGTTTGAAACAATGGGAGGAAAATCCAAACTGCCCATGTGAGATTGAGCTATACTATGACTCTGCACCTCACTCATTCGGATTCCGACAAGTATATCCCGATGGTAGAACGGGGATTGTCGGAGGCTTGCTCTATCACGGACAACCTGACCAATCGTTTGCCGTATTGTTGAATCCAATTCACGGGTGGAGCATACATACATAGGTAAATCCAATTCCTAAAATTGATAAAGCCAACTTAGGTCTGCCAAGTGCAGATTTAAGTTGGCTTTATTCATGTTACTTGATGGGCGGAATCTCAATAATAGGTTCGCCTTTTATTGTCTTAACAATATTTGTAAGTTCTTTTTGATATTTTTCTGAAGTTGTGCAATCGAATCCTTTTCTGCCATCTATAAAATCAGGTGTGGAAATTCCGAAGTTCCCTTTTCTCAGTATTGGTATGAATTTTACGGTATCTTGATCATTATATATTTCATGAGAAATAATACCTCCTTCATAAGCTGCTCCTCCACGACCAGATTCAGCCTTTTCTTTATACTTCGGAGTCAAAACACATAACACCTTTTGAGCAGTTCTTATACTATCTCGCATAAATTTTACTAAATCAGTACCGTGTGGTTGATATTTGTCTATTTGTGCATTTATACCATTATGTCGTAAGTCCCCAGCAAAGCGTTCTACCCAATTCATATATTCTGCATCCTCTTCTTCCCATGCATATGAAATTAATACTAATGGGGCTTCTATCTGTTGAGCTGGTTCTATCATAACTTGTCTCTTTTTAATAGGTTTAGGTTCTTCAATAATATCAGTAAAAATATCAAAGTCTTCGGTCTCTTCTTTTTGTGCGTACAAAACTTCTATTATCTTATTCACATTTGCAGATAAATCCCTCAAAAATAGCGGAACATCAGCATCCTTTAATGCTTTGAATAAATCCCTATACCAAATACCTCTGGTGGTTTTTCCTGTAGTATTCCTCAAAAGCTCTATATATTCACTATATGTAGTAGGTAATGCCAAATCTTCAAGGTAATGACGAATAGTATTATAATATATTGAACCTTGAGTGTAATACAGTGTATCGTCATCATCAGCTCCAATTAAGGCCCATAGAGAGTTGTATACTATATCCTTATTTAGAGACTTTTCTGGATCAATCAATTGTTCAAAATTAACTAATGGCGTTAAGCCATCTATCCCATTTATATAGTCCGAACCTTTTTCTGTTAGGCAAATAAAATCGTTCTCCTTTAACTTTAAATAGTTGTTTTGAATGAGTAAGTCAATCACAAACCATAAATTGTTCATCTGAGGTCTTGTAAAACTTTTCTCAGAGGTAAATCTTATGGTCCTCAGCATTAATCCATGACCGTCTTTAACACAACCATTTTTTCTGAAATAATTAAATATGTATTCTATGTAATAGTCGATTCTTTCCTTTTTCATATTCGTATATTTTATTTGGCTACAAAGTTATAGTCTTTTTTACTATTGAAAGACGAAACAGCCCACAAAAAGTATATGTAGCGTGAAAATCCCGCTTCACTCGCAAAGTCCCTTCAAGAAGTTAACTCGGAGGGACAATACCTCCACGTTCGAGCCGAGGGTTTTCGGGCAAAAAATTCTCTGCGATAATTTTTCACCCGAAAAAACGCTCCGGTATCGCCGTCCGAGTTGAGACAGAGGTTGGG
>JAFWZH010000151.1 GCA_017522515.1 Clostridia bacterium | reverse complement strand
TTTCTACATAGCATCGACTATTTTGACCTGTTCAGCAATGCGCTTCTATATTGTCATTGCGGAAGTCAGACTGAACACGCGATACAGAATGGAGAGCGTTGTGAAGACGGCTCTCCGCAATCTCCTGCTACTTATTGTTTCGATTTGGGATTCCGCATAAGCGAACTCACAAGTCTCGTTCCTGCGCCTGTTCGTTCTGCATTGCGGAATGACGGTGGGAGAATGTTTTAATAAAAGAAAGAATTTTTACAATGAACTTCATAGAATTTCTACATAGCATCGACTATTTTGACCTATTCAGCAATGCGCTGATGATTACCAGTTTCGTGGTAATAATGATGTCGCTCATCGAATATGTGAATGTGTGGACAAAGGGTCGCTTCATCAAGGGAATGAACCGCAACGCCTTTGTGCAGGCGCTGATAGGAACTCTGCTCGGCGTGATTCCGGGTTGCATGGGAACATTCACGGCTGTGTCGCTCTATACGCACAAGGCGCTGTCGCTGGGTGCGCTGGTCGCTTGCCTTATTGCAACTTCGGGCGACGAGGCTTTTGTGATGCTGGCAACTATGCCCGTGCAGTCGCTGTGGCTGTTCGGAATTTCGGCTGCGGTTGCCATCGTGACGGGTGTGGCTGTGGATAAGTTGTTCAAGAACAAGGATTTTACTCCTAAAATTGACGATGTGCCTTTTGAAGTTCACGAACACGAAATACCCGAAGACGGAAAACTGTTCGCATGGAAAAACTTCGTGCCGTCGAAGTCGCGACTGAAACTCATTGGTGTATTTGCCTGCATAATAATTCTATGCTGTGTGGGCGTAATCGGGCATTCGCACTCTGAGAACCTCATTTTCAGTCTTCCCCAGCAAACCGAAGTCGTTGAGGCTGACGAACATCACCACCACGACGAATGTTGCGAGCATCATCACCACGATGAAGAATGTTGTGAACATCACCATCATCACGATGAATGCGAAGGAGAACATCACCACGATTCCGACCTGCCCGAAGGCTTTGAGCATCATCACCACCATCACGGAGCATTGGACATTGTGAACATAATAATTGTGTCGCTGTCGGCATTGATGCTGCTTATAATTTTCTTCTCCAACGAGCATTTTGTAAGCGAGCACCTTGTGCAGCATGTTGTGCAGAAGCACCTGCCTCGCATTTTCTGGTGGACATTCGGCGTACTTGTTGTAATGGCTATCATATTGAATTACACCAACTTTGGAGACTGGATATACAACAATACCTACATACTTCTTCTGATTGCTGTGGCTATAGGAATTTTGCCCGAATCGGGACCGCATCTGATTTTTGTAGTGCTTTTTGTGCAGGGTTACATTCCGTTCAGCATCTTGTTGGCCAACAGCATAGTGCAAGACGGACACGGTTCGCTGCCACTGCTTGCCGAAACCAAGAAGGGCTTCCTCGTCACCAAGGCAATAAATATGGTTGTGGGGCTGGTCGTTGGATTGGTGGGACTGTTGATAGGATTTTAATTTAATGATATGAAAATTAAGTGTTTAGCGTTATTAATCTGCGCTGTTTCATTTTTCGGCTGCGGAGAGTCAAAACAAACGAAAGTTGAGGGAGAAGTTCCTGCTGTTGATTCATCGGAAGTTATTAAGCAAGATACCGTAGCATCGGTTTCTGAACTTGCAGAAGCGCAGATGGACGAAAATACCATAATGGAAATCTGGGATGCCTATATCAAGTCGGATTACTGCGATATTACTGGTGACACCAAAAAGGCTCGTACCCAAGTTGTTAGGGAAGACACAAATGTTGCCTCGCTTAAACTCGACGAGGCGAATGCACCTCTGGATATTCCTGATGGTGAAGAGTTTTTGCCTCCGACGGTAATCGAAACTTTTGCCTGCTATCCGCTTTCGGCTGGCGGTTGCCTTGTGCTTTGGTACTACGATGGTTCGGAGTGGGGACGCAAGATTTTCGCCGTTTTCAGCTATAAGGATAAGGAACTCAAGCGATTGAAAAATAGTTTTCCACCGTTTGCTGATTTCGTCGATAGCAATTATTCGTCGGATTGGGACAGCCTTGCAAAGCTTAGCGGAACAGAGGTCGTATATTTCAAGCAGGATTGCTGGCCGACAAAGTTCGATGCCGAAGGTTTTGGAATGTCGGAAGGTGGAATGGAGGAAACCTGGTATAAGTTTGATGGTAAAGGTTTTGTGAAGAAATAAAATAGTGGATATGAGGGGTGAAAACGAAAATGTAGCAAATGTTATCCGCTATAAGGCTCATTATGTTGTAGAATCGGAATGGATTGACGAAAATTCTATCAGCAACAATTTCGACTACGACAGCAACGAGGGCGTTATTGTCCTGAAAGATGGCGTTACGGAGATTGGCAATGGCGCATTTATGAAATGCAGTGGGTTGAAATCGATAATTATTCCCGATTCCGTTACAAAAATAGGCTACGCGGCATTCTATTGCTGTGAAGGGCTTACATCGCTTGTGATTCCGGATTCTGTAACCGAAATAGGTGAAAATGCATTTAACGACTGCTTCGGCCTGACCTCCGTCAAAATTTCCAATTCTCTGACCGAAATAGCAGAGGCTACATTCTGGCAGTGCAAAGGACTGAAATCCGTTGTTATTCCCGATTCTGTGAAGAAGATTGGCAAGTCGGCGTTCTGGGGATGCGAAGGTCTTGAAACAGTGATTGTTCCGTATTCGGTAGAAGAGATTGGTGAAGATGCTTTTGCTAATTGTGACTCATTGCAAAAAATTGTTATCCCGAGGGGAATGACATATCAGTTTAAGGAATTTTTGTCCGAAGATTTGTGGGATAGGTTGGTGGAGAGGTAGTGGCGGTTATATTTTTCAATTTGTCAAAGTAGGGTTTCATACATTAAACCTGCCATTTCATACAGTGCTCTTTAAATTCTTCTTTTAGTTTCCGAAAAACCAATATGTTTGCATCTGAAAGCTATGCCTTATTTGGCATTGGCTGTTAATAACTATAGATTAATGGAAAATATTGTTAATAAATTTATTTTGTGGGTTTGGGAGAAGTTCTTACCTTTGCACGCTAAGAATAAACCGAAAAAAAGGAAAAAGATGGAAACTCAGGATTTTGTACACAAGGAGAAACGCCTTGCATATTTGTTGAGGCACGACAGGGACTATCCTTTGTCCCCGAATGGTTGGCGGGAAGTCGATGACTTGGTAAGGCATCATGGCTTTTCTATGCAGGAACTATGTGATATTGTTGCTGGTAGCAGTAAACGCCGATTCGAGTTTTCGGAGGACGGGTGCAAAATCAGGGCATTGCAGGGGCATAGCGTAAGCGTGGACTTGGCGCTTGAAAAGGCTGTGCCGCCTCAGTCGCTCTTTCATGGGACGACAAGGGAATGCTTTCCCTTGATAATGGAAGGGGGTATATGCAAAATGCAGCGGCAATATGTACACTTGTCGTCTGACATTGAAACTGCGGAAAATGTTGCTCTCCGCAGGAAAGATGGTTGTGCGGTTTTTGAGGTAGCCGCGCAAAGAATGTATGAGGAAGGATTTGTTTTTTATCAGTCGAAGAACGGTGTCTGGCTGGTCGAAAACGTCCCTCCGCAATACTTGACCGTTAAGGTAAAACCATAATATTTTGTTTGTTTGAATAGTGCTGATAGCAATGCTGCTGTATGCTATCTGCGTGCTATTCGTATGTGCTTGAGAATTAATAGATAACAATAAAAAATGACTAGAAAGATGGAAACGATTGAAGATTTTGTGGATGCTCTTAGGGAATTAGCCGTTCAGAATAGTGGCGACGTTGTTTGCTTTGGCATTGACATGGAAGGATTTGATGTGCAGGATGCAATGGATATTGCAGCGAGGCTTTTTGTATGTCCGAGAATTACGGTGGGGACTGCTATGAAATTTGTTGAATCTCTTGAAGACGGTGAGTTGACGCAGGAAAGGTTTATGAGAATGACAGATGCTCATTTCTATGATGTCCGTAGGCGGATTGACGAAGGCGAAGACATTTCAGCGGAAATGAGGGACAAGTTGGAGGAATGGGCTGATATATTTGCAGCTCCTACAGATGGCGATTACAATTACCTTTGGAACAAGTATGAAATATCACGGTTTGATTTGTTTGGAGATGAGAAGGTTGACAAGGTGTCATTTATACGCAGTGCAAAGGAACTTGCGTCGAATGTTAAAGAGTTTGTAAAGGGGCAGGATGATAGCATCGACAACCTTGCGGTGCCGTTCTTCCAGCATCTGGAGAGCAAGCGCAATTGCACGTCAATGAGGATTAAGTGTCCCGTAGTGCTTATGGGTGCAACAGGTTCGGGCAAGAGCGAGATTATCCGGAGGTTCGCTACATTTTGCGATTGCCCTGTGATACGTATCAATACGATTGATGTCGTGCCGAATGGCTGGAAGGGTACTCATATCACCGATGTTTTTGCGCACTACCTTGACAGGTACAACCTTGAAGATTTGGAATATGCTATAGTCGTGTTTCACGAGTTCGACAAGATTGCGCACTATCAGCGTCCGCATAGCGGAAACGATGATATGGACGGTGACTTTATGCGTGAAATCATGCGCTTTTTTGAAACCGACTACTGCCTTATGCTGGAAAAGGGCGGTAGCCTGATGGATATGGAAACGAAAAAGTTTGACTTGCCGACCCAGAATATGCTTGTGGTCTTTGATGGTGCTTTCGTCAAGATGGATGAAATCGTCAAGAAGCGTATGAACGTGGCTTCGACAATTGGCTTCGGACAGAACAAGAAGAGTAACGATAGCAAGGAGAACTACTTGAAGTATGCAAACGAGGACGACTTGGTTTCTTGGGGCTTTATGCCGGAACTTGTGGGACGCATCGGTCAGATTCAGGCTTTGAATCCTTTGTCGCCAGATGTCATCTACCAGATTATGACCACGGCCAAGGACAGTGTCTTGAAGGACCACATCGAGTATTGCCAGAGCTACAATGTCAACGTGCGGTTCGACGAAGATGCGCTGCGATACATTTCCGACATTGCCTACAAGTCGGGCTTGGGATTTAGGAACGTGAAGACCTTGCTGTCGAAGTGCATGAATTCAATCTATTACGAGTATTGTTGCTCGGTTGACAAGAATTCCGAAGAGGAAGCTGTGACAATCAACATTGACAAGGAGTATGTTGCAAAGCAACTTAAATTGTTGAGCAAGTAGTTGTTAATCAATGTTATATGAATTATGGACAGTAGGTTTATAATATTGAAGAAATTTTTGAGCCGATTGAATTTCAACTCTCCGAATGTTTCTGGTACATTGTTTTATGGGGAGGGAAATGGGTGTTTGAACATATATATGGACACTAATTATTTCCCTGTTGGCAAGGACGAAAAATATTATCAGGTGGATTTGACGATTCGACAGAAGTGTGAAAAGGAGGGGATGAATCCTGTCTTCAAGTTTGTTGTCGTGTATTCTGCACTGGTGTCGCTGAACGAAGATTTGGAAAAGGATGAAATCAGCAGGATAATGAAAGTTGATGTACCTCAGCTCCTGTACGACAATGCGAGGAAAATTGTGGCTAACATTACGGCGGAATCCGGTTTTCCGATAGTGGTTATGAGAGACCATGCATTTAGTCTCCCCGAAAATAAGGAGGACGATGAAGATGTTGATTTTGATACTCTTGATTGTAATCGGCTGGCTGAGGAATGTATGCAGCGTGAAGGGTACAAGTATTACTATCGGTTTATTGCCCCTATAGAATATGCACATCCGGAATACGAAGGTTTTGGTGATGATTTTTGGACTCTGTTTTTCCAGTTGCTGATAGGTGATTTTGCTTCTACTTGTGTTATTGATCATTCTCAAGATTCGTTTCCAGCCCTTATTTTTAGCCTTGAAAACTATGATTGCGAGAATGTTATGAATCTATCGGTTGACGAAGTGAAGAGTTTGGCAATAAGGTTGATGGGCAGACGTGAGAATCTGATTTCGTGCATAGATGTTTTTGCGCAAGAGAATGTGGATGATGACTTTTTTGAAACGCTTTCATTGGATGGACTAATATCAAGGTCGGATTTCTTCGAACTGTATGGTTGTACCGAGGATGCGGAAGAAGATGATTGCGATGACGAGGATTCTGATTTTGAAGACAATATATTCAAGTTTTTGCACACTAATACTGATGATGCAGAAGATGAAGGCGAGGGTGACGATGACGTGGAGGAAGATGTTTCGTGCAGGGAGGTTCTTGATTCCATGTACTCCAAGATATTGGATTGTGACATGATGACCATTTTGTATCGCATGTAGAGATGTTGTTGTATATCAGGTAGATATAATTAAAAGTATATGTTATGAAAGATATGGTTTGGAAGGCGAATAGGCTTTATTGTTACAGGAAGTTGATTATGTTTAATGGCAGGTCGGCAAGACGGCGTGCCGTGGAGTCAAGGATAGTTAGCTTGACTGCTGATTACGAAGAAAAGAGTTCTGAAATATATGGATATGACAAGTTTGTTGTCAAATATAACGATGGTTCTGCTGTTCGCACAATTGGTGGGGGGCGGGATGCTGTGTCGGAGCTATTCTCTGCGATAAATTCCTTTTGTGGGGGCGGCAAGCCTAAAAATTTTTTACACAAGGAGAAACTAAATAGTGCATATAGTGTATTTGATTTTGTAATTGATAAGAAGGGTGGATAAGAATATGAAAAATTTTTGTTGATAATATAGAAAGTAAATGTTACATTTGCACACAATTGGATTTGACGTTAAGTAAAGGTTTGTTGCTGGTTTATAAGATTGATTTATAATAACTTGGCGATAAATGATGAAAAAAGCTTTTCGTAACGATTTAAAATTTTTGTCGTTATTGAACGTATGGATACGAATAGAAGGAAATGTTGTATAATGGCACAGGGCATATTTATAATTTGCTTTGTGTTGTTTCCGTATTTTCTTTTGTCGCAATCATATAGTGGGATAGATGTTTCGCATCATAATGGGAAAATCAACTGGAAAGAGGTCGCAAAGGACAGTAACATCAAGTTTGTGTACATCAAGGCGACCACAGGTTCTACGCATACAGATGACTGCTATGCGTACAACATAAAGAATGCTCGTGAGAATGGTCTGAAGGTTGGTTCGTATCATTTTTTTACTTCATACAGTTCGGCTCATAAGCAGTTTGAAAATTTCAAGTCAGTGGCAAAGAAGGCCAGTCAGGATTTGATACCTATGGTTGATGTTGAGTCTTCGCTTGAAAAATGGACAAAAAAGCAGATTCAGGACAGTTTGTTGGTTTTTATGCGATTGTGCAAGTCCCATTATGGCGTATATCCTATGGTATATAGTGGACAGAATGTGTACAATAAATATTTGGCACCGCGTTTCAACAAGTTCCATCTGATGCTTGGCAATTACAATGGAACAAAGCCTGTGATACATGGTGCAGGTCATTATACAATCTGGCAGTACAGCGAGACTGGAAAAATAAAAGGCATTCCCGAAAAAGTTGACCTGAGTTGCTTCCATAAGGATTATGCCGTGAAGAATATAAGTATGCCTAAAAAGAAGAAAAAGAAATGAGAAGGATTTGGAAAGGCATATTGTCTGTTGTCACGATGCTAGTTCTGGTGGGTAGTTGTCGTTGTGTAATTGCTCAATGTCCAGATATTAACGTTAGTATTTCACAAGGTGATACAACAGTATGCGTAAACTCGTCTATTATACTTAACTCTATTGTTGAAACAGAGTTTGCTGATGGCGATTATCGTGTTTCATGGGAAAAAAGTATTGACGGTAATACATATTATCCTATTGTTGGTGCAGAAAACACTATTATATTAAGTACAACAATCACGACCCAATATTATTTTAGGTGTGTAGTTGTTCCTGATAATGATGAGTGTGAATCAGTATCTTCCTCTCGGATTCATGTCGGTGTATATGGAGAATTGCATAATGGGGGGCAAATTTCTTGTGCATTGACAAATTGGGATACATCAATATGTTATAATACAATTCCGAATGAAATCTTAAATATTTCATTACCTGAAAGTGATGATAATGATTATGTTTTTAAATGGCAAAAATCAACTGTGTCAGCAAGTGCTGGATTTTCAGATATTCAAGGTGCACATATGCAGACTTTTAGACCGGATACATTGGTTCAGAGTACATATTATAGAAGACTGGCTATAAGTTCGTGCGATACGGTTTTCTCGAATGTTGTTTATGTTCAGGTGTATTCTCCTGTTGTGAGTGCTACGATTCTTCCACAAGACACTACGATATGTTATATGACGCAGTCGGAGATGCGGATAAATGTTCCAGCAAGTGGAGGTAACGGCGTATTTTCAAATCATTGGCAGCTACTTGGTGATGATGGCTGGCACGATATTGAAACGGCAGTTTGGAATACATATACAACAGTTCCATTAGGTTCGCAAACGCTTTCAGACTCAGTATATTACTACAGTCTATCGAGTGAAACAGGCTGTGGCATAGTGTCTTCCGATTCCATAAGGGTAAGTGTCTATGGTGACCTTGTAGTCACGAACCATGCAATAGACACGCTCTGCTACATGACATCCGGAAGTATAAGTGTAAGTGCAATAGGCGAGGGCGGAGAGTACACATATCAGTGGTGGGAGTCTTATGATGGTGTTTCTTTTTCCGCTATTCAAGATTCTGATTCTTCGTCATTCACAACTGGGCCACATATTGGTGGTTCTATGTATTATCGCTGTGTGGTTACACCAACCAACGGCTGTGAAGAACAAGAAGGAGATTTGATAGAGGTAGTTACCTATCAGGAAGTTCTTCCAGGAACAATAAGCGGCAACGATACGATTTGCTACAATACAGCTCCTATAAGCCTCAATATTTTGACAGAATGTACAGGAGGCGGAGATTTATATTCGTATATGTGGCAATCATCGGAATTTGAAGATGGCGAATATACAGACTTATCGTCTGTGATACCGTACCAATCTGACACTCTGCAGAATACAACCTATTATCGTTTGCGTTATGTCTCGAACAAAGGTTGCGATACTGTTTATTCCGATACGGTTATGGTTCTTGTATATCAGCCGTTGGTGCAAGCAACAATATTGCCACTAGATACTACAATCTGCTATATGATGCAGTCGGAGTTGCGCATAAACGAATCAGCAACAGGAGGTAACGGAGAATTTGCAAATCGTTGGCAGATAAAGGAGAACGGTTTGTGGCATGATGTAGAATCAGCGACTGGATTTTCCTATACAACAGATAGTTTAGGCTCTCAATCCCTGTCGGACACGGTATATTATTACAGGCTGTCAAGTGAATCGCTTTATGGCTGTGGCACGGTGTATTCTGATTCTGTGAAGGTAAATGTCTATGGTGACCTTGTAGTCATGAACCATACAACAGACACGCTTTGCTACATGACCTCAGGAAGTATATGGGTAAGTGCGGTAGGCGAGGGCGGTGCGTATTCCTATCAGTGGCAACAGTCGGAAGATGGGGTTTCCTTTGCCAATGTTCAGAATTCTAATTCGGCATCATTAACTACAGAGCCGCATGTAGGTGGTTCGTTTTATTATCGTTGTGTGGTTACACCAACCAACGGCTGTGAAGAACAAAAAGGAGATTCGATAGAGGTAGTTACCTATCAGGAACTTCTTCCTGGAACTATAAGCGGGAACGACACTGTGTGTTATAATGCCGTGCCTGTAGCGTTTTCCGAGTTGACTGGCTGTACGGGTGGCGGAGACCGCTATTCGTATATGTGGCAGTCTTCTGAAACAGAGAATGGAATTTATTCCGACTTGTCTTCGACTATGCTGTATCAGTCAGACAGTCTTACGACTACGACCTATTATCGTTTGCGATATATTTCAGAAGTTTGCAACGATAGTGTTTATTCCGATACGGTTATGGTTCTTGTCTATCCGCAGTTGGAGCGAGCAACAATATTGCCACTAGATACAACAATCTGCTATATGACGCAGTCGGAGATGCGCATAACCGAATCGGCAACAGGAGGAAATGGAGATTTTGCAAATCGTTGGCAGATAAAGGAGAACGGTTTGTGGCATGATATAGAATCAGCGACTGGATTATCCTATACAACAGACAGTTTAGGCTCTCAATCCCTGTCGGACACGGTGTATTATTACATGCTTTCGAGTGAATCGCTTTATGGCTGTGGCACAGTTTATTCCGATTCCATAAGGGTAAATGTCTATGGTGACCTTGTAGTCACGAACCATACAACAGACACGCTTTGCTACATGACATCCGGAAGTATAAGTGTAAGTGCAACGGGCGAGGGCGGAGAGTACGCGTACCAGTGGCAGGAGTCGGCTGATGGCGTTTCATTTACTGATGTTCAGGATGCCGTATCGCAGTCGTTTACGACTGAGCCACAAGCCGGAGGCTCCATGTATTACTGGTGTATGGTTGTTCCTACAAACGGTTGCGAAGGAGGCACAGGTGCGCCAATTGAAGTTGTCACGTATTCCGAACTTCTTCCAGGAACGATAAGCGGTAACGATACTGTGTGTTATAATGCCGTGCCTGTAGCGTTTTCCGAGTTGACTGGTTGTACGGGTGGTGGAGACCGATATTCGTATATGTGGCAGTCTTCTGAAACAGAGAATGGAATTTATTCCGACTTGTCTTCGACTATGCCGTATCAGTCAGACAGTCTTACGACTACGACCTATTATCGTTTGCGATATGTTTCAGAAGTTTGCAACGATAGTGTTTATTCCGATACGGTTATGGTTCTTGTCTATCCGCAGTTGGAGCGAGCAACAATATTGCCACTAGATACAACAATCTGCTATATGACGCAGTCGGAGATGCGCATAAATGAACCAGCAACAGGAGGAAACGGAGATTTTTACAACCACTGGTAGATAAAAGAAAACGGAGGGTGGCATGATATAGAATCAGCAACGAGAGATTACTATACAACAGACAGTTTAGGCTCTCAATCCCTGTCGGACACGGTGTATTATTACAAGCTTTCAAGTGAATCGCTTTATGGCTGTGGCACAGTTTATTCCGATTCCATAAGGGTAAGTGTCTATGGTGACCTTGTAGTCACGAACCATGCAATAGACACACTTTGCTACATGACATCCGGAAGTATAAGTGTAAGTGCAAGGGGCGAGGGCGGAGAGTACGCGTACCAGTGGCAGGAATCTGCTGATGGCGTTTCATTCTCCGATGTGCAGGATTCCGTATCTTCGTCTTTCACACCATCACCGCATACGGATGGTTCTGTATATTTTCGTTGTATAGTAATGCCTGTGAATGGTTGTGAAGCTCAAACAGGTGATGTGATAGAAGTCGTAACCTATCCAGAACTTCTTCCTGGAACGATAAGCGGCAACGATACTGTGTGTTACAATACTGCACCGGGGGCTCTTGAGGAACTGACGGGTTTTGTCGGTGGCGGAGACCGCTATTCGTATATGTGGCAGTCGTCAGAAACTGAGGATGGTGTTTATTTCGACTTGTCATCATCCATGCCGTATCAGTCTGGCAATATTACGAGTACGACTTATTATCGTTTGCGATGCGTTTCGGATAGGGGATGCGGAACTGTTTATTCCGATACGGTTGTGGTTCTTGTAAATCCATTGCCTGTGCCACAGCAGATTGGTGGAAGTACAAAGGTTTGCATAAACCAGTATGAAACATATTCGGTTGATACTTTGTATGATGGCTTTTCATACGAATGGTCGGATGATAATAATTATTGTACGATAAATACACCTATTTATAATATAGATATGCTTGAGGTGCTTTGGAATGTTCAAATGTCATCCGATTCGATTGTATTGAGGGTTACGAATGATACGACAGGTTGTGTTTTCGAAAATCGTCTTGGTGTATCAATTAGTGGAGAACGTGCACCCGACAGAACAATAGTTGCTCGCAAGCCCAACAGCGATATTCTGGTAACAAAGGAAGATGACGAAACTTTGTTTTACCAGTGGGGCTTTACTGAAAAAGGTTCCAACGCGAGAACTCCTATAGAAAACTCGAATCGTAGGTATGTGAAGTTGCCGCATTCCTTTGACTACAGCAAGTATGACTACTGGCTTGTGCTTCGGACAATGGAAAAATCGTCGTGCTATAGCGAGAGTTATTATTCTCCCGACAACGATACGCTGATTGTACAGCCCGAAACTGGAAATGTGAAGGTTGTTCCAGTTGATTCTGAAAATATTATGCTAGAAGTGCATAATCCAAATAGAGAAAACGTTCATTGTGCGGTATATAATACTAATGGTCAGATGTTGGCTTTCAGAGAGTTGGGTAGTGCAGAGGAGATGGTAACAAATATTCAGGTAAATGCTACGATGGGCGTTTTGCTAGTAAAGGTAGTGGCCGGAAGCGATGTGTCAATGGTAAAAACATTAATGAGATGAAAAAGATTGTCGTAATATTGGTAGTTTTTCTGTGTATATGCTATTGTCCTGTTTTTTCGCAGCATAATTCTCACGTTGATATTTCTCCCGTAGATTTGAAAAAGGCAAGGTTGGCAATTTATGAATGGATTGATAATTATAAAAAATATGGATATAATAATCAATATGATAAGAGAAAGATAAAAACAAGATTCTATTCTTTGTTTTCAGACTCTTCTGTAAATTTAGTTAATGATTTTTTACCTTCTAAAGATTATAATTTTGCAGATCCATCAATTTCGTTAAGCAAATATTACAATATGATAGAATCCATAAGAAATAGCTTTTACAAATGTTATTCGGAGGTTGGTGAAGTAGAAGTCCTTTCGGAAAAGCTAATCAATGCTAGTCTGTTAAAATATGAAATAAAACTTGAAAAAATAGTTTGGTTTAAAGATAAGAAAGATACTATAGAAACAGATGTCTCTTTATGCAAAAGTTATTGTTATCCTAAAGATACGCTTGTTTATAAGATTAATATTGATTATAATTTGAACGACAAGAATGCAAAGGCGACATCTATAAGTCTTGTTAATGGTGTAGATGAATTTATAGTTGTGCATACGGAAGATGCTCCATACAACGAATATTTTACAAAGTCTGATTTATCAATTTATTCTGATTCGCTTAACGAAAAATCTATTCCAATCTTGATATATAGGTTTTCAATATGTGATTTTGATTCCAAAATGTATGATTTGATTTGTGATACCTCTCAATGGGCTATTTGTTTGGGCGGTGTTGTTGGCGGAGGATTTATAGGAGAGATTGTCAATAATTTATATTCGGATTTAAAACCGAAAATAAAGTTAAATTATGCTATAAACTTTGGATGTTATAAGCAGTTAATGCTGAACAGAAACAATAGAGTGGGCATTGAATTTGGATTGGCATATAATCACACAAATTTTAATATTAGCAATATGTACGGAGATCAGTATTTTGATATAGATTCTGATGGTGGAAATTATGAACGGATAATAACTGTATCGGATTATGATGAGAACATAACTCGTTGTGCTATGGCTTTGCCAATTTCAATAAGATACGATAGGTTTTTTTGGGGTGGTAAAAACTCGAATATAGCTTTTGTCGGAAAGTTAGGTTTTGTTCCGATGTATGATTTCAAGCAGAAATTACAGGCTAAAGCAAACATTCAATATAGCGGATACTACGACTGGATGTTTGGTATAACTATTGACCAGAATGACATATATGATTTTGGAAATTATGATGTAGAATGGAATGGCAATGAAGCATCGATAGAACGGTTTTCAATTAATTCGTTTTTGTCTGTAGGGTTGTCTTATTTTCTAACAAAGCAAATGTCATTTGATGCATCTGTGGCGTATTTGGGAACAATATACAACGGAATCAAGCAAGATGACTGTTATCATTTGTCGAGGAATAGTAGTGACTGGACATCGGCTACATGGACTTTCAAAAGATATTCGTTTCATTCATTTGGTTTGTATGTGCAATATAATTATATTTTTTAATATTTAAAACGATAAAAAATGTATATATGTAATTTAGAAGATTGTGATAGGAGAGAAGTATGTAGATATAGTACCCCTCAAAATGGTGAAATGCCTGAAAATGGACAAAGTCCAGAATGTAATAAATATACTCTAGTACCTTATGAGGACGATGGAGATATTTGCAACACAAAAAAATGGATAACAATATCAATCATTTCATTACTCATAATAACGATAGGTGTATTGCTGTGCATACTTGTTCCCAAGAGTTGTAATAACCAGTCAGGTACACCACCAGACAAACCTGATACATGCGTTGTTTCAATAGCGTTTGACGGTGATTATCTGGCGTTTAATACAGATGACAATAGGTCGTATAAGATTTATGTTAAAGATGCTGATGATAATATTAAGAGTACTATTGATTTGCCAGGAAAGTATAATATATCAGAAATTAAGGAAGGGGAGTGTTATAGTTTTTGTCTGGAAGGTCCTTTAAAATGGGAAAATGATTTCAAGATAGAAAATAACAAGCTAAGTGTTAGTATTCATGATAATTCTCTGCAATGTTGCAGGATTGATATAAAGATGCCTCCTGAAATAGTGTCAATAGTAAATAAAAGCACTAGTGATGGGTATATAATAGAAGTAACTACAGACAGAAAGGTTGATAAGTATTATATTCGAAAAGATGATGCACAAGAACTAACAGAAGCAAAAGGAATGTATCGGGGTGATAGTGATAACGTGTATGATATAAAGGTGGATTCGTATGGAACATATATTGTTTTAGTGGAAGCTAATGGCGGGGAAGGATACCGGTTTATTACAATAGATAAATATATAGATCCAGAGATTCCACTTAATGTGGATTCTATTAAAAATGTAATAAATGCTGTAATTAGAAAAGTAAAAAATGGGATGCAATTGGGAGATGCTATGCAGGAAATAGGAGGGCATAATTATTCCATTTCTATGCCAGATAATAAATACAAAAATATGCAATCGCTTTTTAATATAATTCCTTATGAAAATAAAGATTATGAATGTGTCGGTTTGATTGTTGAAAAGAATGAGGTTAAAAGTGTAAAAATTAGGGAGAAGTAATATGAAACATATAGTATTGATGATTGTATGTGTGAATATTTTAATAACTATACTGCATGGACAAAATAAATTTATATATTATAGTTATAAGCACACTAACAATATGCAGACTATAATTGATAGCCTAAAAGAAATAAAAAAAAGATATGATGAATGTGTTATGTTTTATGATGATTTGCACCTATATAACAAACAAGATGTTGATATTTTGATTTCTAGCGAATATTTTATGTCTTCGGATGTTCGTGCAGATAATGAATCGTTTGATAGTTTGTGTGTACATCTTTCTCAAAGGTTTGGTGAGACTGTATATTATGCCGATCGTTATTTGTCAATTTATGGTGGTCAATCAGATAAGTTTTGGTCAATAACATTCATTATGGATAGTAAAGATTTTTTTATAGAACGATTGTGTCGGCTTATGAGTGTCAGTGAAGTTGATAGTAGAGGTATAGATGTCAATTTTTTGTTGTATGATTCTGCGTCCAATTTTACAGAATTGAAATATAAGGATATTGTTAAGGATAGGAATATTAGTTTGTTAAATTTTAAATAGTATATAATTGTTAATATGAAAAAATTGTTTTTTTTAATTTTCTCCGTTTTTTTTATTATTGTTGAAGTGGAAGCCTTTGATGATATGCCAGATGAGTCTATTGGAAAACCTATTATATTTGACTCTCCAGAAGGTCAGGCAAACTCCTATTTATGGGAGGATAAAGCAAAAGCTAGGGATTGGGGCGATGTTTTTACATATAATGCATGGAAAGTGTATGTTGCTGATGCAGATGTCGTTTCATATTATTCTCCATCGGAAACAAGCCGTTTTTTACTGCATTTGGATTTTATGGAGAGTTTTTATGTAGCTAAAGTAAGTGGTGATTATGCTTTGCTTTTTTATTCAAGTGACAAATTGTATGGTCGTGAAATACCATATCAATGTCGTAATACTCCAGCATGTATGATTGATGGACATAGGAAGGATGGATATGTAGGATGGGTAAAAGTTGATGATTTGTTATTGTGGAATATTTGTCCGAGAAATAAGTATGGTATTTATAAAAAAGTTGCTGTGGTTAAAGAACTTCGTAAAATTACAGAAGAAAACGCTAAAAAGATACCTACTTTATATGAGGATAAGGAATGTAAAAAAAGACCAAGAAAGAACGGCAATTTGACTGAATTTGATTTCTGTTTCTTGTTTAAGAAATCAGGTGGGAATGCATTGGTATTAAATGGCAATTATACTTTGCCTTTACTCATTAAAGAAGATATACAGATTGGTTGGTTGGATGATAAAGAGTTTATTGATTGGGATAAGCGCGTATGTTGGGAAGTGTGCTTTGGCGAAGAAAGAGATGATGTGGTGCTAAATGATAATGCAATTACTTTTAAGGATATAGAGGCTGCATTTAATTGTGATGTTTCTAAATCAATGTCAGAGTTTAAAATTAATGAAAAAAGAATAGACCCCAAATTTCCTCGTTGTCCGGTTTTAAAATATGACAAAGATAAGAGGGTTGCTACACTTGCAGTTATAGGTAATGTCGGAAATGGAGTTTCGTTTGAAAAAAGACTAGAAATACAGAAAAAGATTAAAGAACGAGAGGAGGCTTTATCTAAGATAAACGTTTTTTTTGTTATGGATGCAACGAAAAGTATGAAACCTTATTTTGAAGAAATAAGTAAAGCGATAAAGCAAATAGCAAAAAAAGAGATTAGCGATGTATATCCGATAAAATATGGCGTAGTTGCCTATCGAAACTATAAGGATGAGATAAAAGGCGCGCTTGATTCTGTTTTGGATTTGACTTCAAATACAGACAAAGTTGCACGGTTTCTAGAAGATGTTAAGTGTGATTCAGAAGAGAAGTTTGTGGCAGAAGAGGCTATGTTTCATGGGCTTGATGTTGCGGCAGATAAGTTTTCCAAAAAGAAAAATGAATCAAATTTTATAATATTGGTAACAGATGTTGGCTCAAAGGAACCAGATGCCAAAGGCAAAACAACAGACTATATTTCAAATAAATTTAAAGAGAATAATATAAATTTCATTGCATATCAGCCGGCATATGATGCAGCAAAAGCTTCTGGTAATTTTCAATCTCAGGTGTTGAAGATAATGTCAAACGTATTAAAAAATAATAAATATAATTGTTCAATTACAGAAAATAATAATATAATAGAGTTTGTACAAGACACAATTAATGGAAAAGAAATGAAATGGCCACTACGACCAATGGCTTGTAGGTATGCTGAATATGGTACAACAAAAACAAAGAATGAATTATATAATTTTGCAGTTAAAACTTTGCAGGATTTTATAGACAAGACGGTTGAGAACATTATGGAACTAAAGATTGCTTCTAGTGGATCTAATGGCGAAGGAAAAATAAATGTATGCGACCGACTTATTGAGGAGGGTGTTATAAAAAAATGTGAAGATTTGAAGTGTCTTGTTAAGGTAGATGGATATGCAAAGCGGAGTTTCTGTAGCGAAAAGCAGATGTTTACACCTTGTGTGTTTCTTGCGGACAAGGAGTTAAGCGACTTGATTATTGAGTTAAAGAAAGCAACCGCAAATACTTTTCCTTTGCAAGAACAAAAAAAAATCCTACAAAAAGTATGTTTGTCATTAATATTTTCTTATACAGGTCAGAAATATAGCCAAGATGATATAGATAATATTGAGCGATTGGATAAGATTATAATGTCAATAGAAGATGAATGTGGTTATAGTTTTGACGATAATGTTAAGGATCTTATAATTAATCCTAGTGATTTGAGAAAAAGCGATGTAGAATATATTGTAAATGAATTAAATGTTGCTATTCAAGAGTTGGAAAGTGTTCAGGAAGATTCACATTCTTATCTGATGCAAAATAACCACAGATATTATTATATTCTTTTGAGTCAAATGCCATTTGTTGAAAAATATTAGAAAAATGAATGAAGATATGTATGTAATTGAGAACCTTAAATGCTCGTATGATGGTGAAGATATTGTGCTTTATATTGAGCGTTTAAACATACCCTATGGAAAGATTGTATTTTTTGTTGGAAGGTCAGGTATCGGAAAGAGTACAATACTTGAAACTTTGGGTTTTATGAATAATACTATATATGATTCGAATGATTCGTCAAAGTTTGTTTATAAAGGAGAAAATGTATTAAATGCATGGAAGTTTTGGAATGATGAAAAGATGTCGGCATTTAGGAATAATAATTTTTCTTTTGTTTTCCAGCAGAATAATCTTATGCCAAACTTTTCTGCTTTACAAAATGTGATGATAACCGCTATGATTCAAGGAAAATCGTATATGGAGGCAGAAGATGAGGCGCAAAGAATTATCAATATGTTGTGGGGAATTGATGCAGGGGAAGAAAGGAAAAATGAGAAAGATAAGCCTATATCGGAATGGTCTGGAGGGGAGAAACAGCGTTTGGCTTTTGCTAGAGCAATATTGCCGAAATTTTCGGTTATTTTTGGTGATGAACCTACTGGTAATTTAGATGCTTCAACTGCCGAACGTTTGATGAAGGTTCTGGTGGATTCTTTATCGATAAAGAAAAATGAGGAAAAGGATAACAATGCTACCGCTATTATCGTTTCTCATGATATAAAATTAGCGGTTGACAATGCAGATATGATTGTCTTTATTCAGAATAAACCTGTATTAAATACTATCTCAAAACGAAAATTTATCGGGTATATAAACGATGAAAGTATATATAAAAAGGACAATGATGTATGGTATCATCTCGGTCAAAAGATAGAAAAAAAAGAATGTATATATAACGAATTGCTAGATAAGTTAAAAAAGTAGTGATATATGAGAAATAGAAATGATGTGAAACGTTTCTTGATAAGGCAGGAAGGAAAAGAATTGTCAGGTAATAATAGGAAAAACATGTTTCTCTTGTCTGGCGTTTTCTTCTTGTCTATGTTGAGTATTGCTTTTGCATGTGCAAGTTTGAGTTATCTTATGAACAAGATGGATGATAAGTTCGTAAATAGTGTTGATATAGTAGTAGATCAACGTGGCGAATGGTATAATTTGGATAATTTCATATCTGATGGGATTGATTCTATAGGTCTTGAAAGTGTAGAAAAAGTGTATTTTGACTATGTGAAGTTTAGAAAAGTAAAAGACACTACACGAACAACACCTCAACTTGATGGACGAACTTGTCTTGAAAATAGTTTAATTTTAGAAAATAACATATTGTCAAATCAGAATGTTGTTAGACGTAGCAAGAAAAAATGGAATGATTCGGAAATGTTACTTATTGTAACTGTTGATGCTCTAAAAAGACTTAACCTTGATACGAATGCTGTCTTCCTTGAAAAAACATATTATGATTGGCACATTCACGATTTTCTGAAGCCATTTTCAATTCCAATATATGCTGTCGTTAAGGAACTGCCAAATATGCGTGATTTTCTATACACTCAGATTTTTTTAAAAAAAATAAGACTAGAAGGGGACAGGGCGTTGCACGAACAAGTGATGTCGGAAAAGTTAAACAAGGAAATGTATATATGTGTTAGTGGTGAAAAAAAAGAAAAACTTAAAGATTTGGTTAAGCAGGATAGTTGCGATTTCTATGAAGCACCTTACGATATTGTATATGCTCCTGACTACTGGAAGATTAGTATTATTTCTAAAGATGATGGAAGTAGAGTCGCCATATACGATAGTTTGTTTTCTAAGTATTCAGCAAAAATAGATGGTTTGGCAAGGATTTATGATTTTGATTGTCCTAAGAATGAATTAGAAGATAAACCTGAGATTATTTCTTGTTATTTCAAACGTGATTCTTTGTTTCAAAATGTAGAAAAATTTAGTGTTCTACTGAAAGATAATACTGGATATAGATTGGATATGGGTAAAATAAATAGTCTTAAGAATCTGGCTATGGTTCAAATTATGGGCATTGGTTTATCTGTTATCATATTGATAATTTCAATATTATTTTTGTGTATATTTATATACAAACTATTGAAATCACATTTTGAGAAGATTCGGATGAATCTTGGAACATTCAAGGCTTTTGGTGTCGCCAATAAAATGTTAATTCGAATATATGTTAGAATAGTTCTTGTAATGATTGTGTATGCATATTTGATGGCTTTGTTTTTGTCGTGTGTCGTTTCGGGAGTATTGCCGCTTATGGGTTTTGAAATAGAATCGGGATATTCGTACTTAAAGGTTTTTTACCATCCATATTATCCTACTTTGGTTTTATTTGTTGTATCGCTACTTGCCTCTTGGGTAACGACAAGAAAGGTGGCGCGAGATATGTTCTCGCAAACTCCTGGCGATTTAATTTATAATAGAAATAAAAAATAATTGATATGAATAGAACCGTAAAAATGTATTTGTTATTTCGCAAAATAATTCCAGTCGCAATAGGAATAGTTGTGATTTTAGTCTTCTTGTTGTATCATAAGGTTTCTGAAGCGGATCGATTTTATTTTTCAGTTCAAGGATTTTCCTTAAAAGAAACCAATACGATAACAATAGGACGGGAATCTGGTTTGTGTTATGATAAAGTTCCGAAAGATTACATGACAATAACTCGATTACAAGACGGTCGATTTAGGTGGGATGTGGACAGAAATTATAAGGATTCTTTGTTATATTGTAAAGTAGGAGGAGTTAATACTTGTAAATTTGATTTTGGCGATGGTGATTGTGTAAAAATTGGAAACGACATTTTGATAAGTGATTCTGTTAAGCTTCGTTTTGACAAGTGTGTGGAAACGGAGTTTTTCAGAAAGAAGCAGAATGTCAAGTATATTATGGTTCGTAACATGTTCGCTGATGTTTTTAATGACACATCATTTTTGAGCCGAACAGAAATAAAGAGTTTTTTCTATAGGGATAATCATGATTCTCAGTTAATTTTGTGTATTCTTGACGATTTGTGTAAAATTGTGCATTCTGATGGTTCTGTACAAGGGTTCAACTATTCAGGAATAGTGGCGGCAGATTCGTGCAAGGTTCAGTTTTTCTTAATGTCTGAAAATTCATATATGCCAGAAACTAAAGATGACCATGCTTTTTCTGTAAATGGTTTGTATTATACGGCAAAACCAGTTGTTCTTAATACTGAATGGGGTGCTGGTCATTTTAAATGTGATACCATTGCCAATAAAGACGGAATAAATGTCTCTTTCCCTAAGTCTATTACATTCGTAGAGAGATTTGATACGTTGAAAAAGGAAATAAAAAATAAAGATAATGAGTATGGTGTTATTTCTGTGAAGCAAAATTCGGGTGCATTCCCCTTATCTAATGCAGTGTATATTCCTGCGTTTAGTGATTTGTTTAATATTGACTTATGTACAGTTGAGTTTTCCAACGATGGTATAATTATACGTGATAATGGCGGAGAAAAAAGTAATGTGGCGTCGCAGCTATATATTATACCTCGATTTAATGATTTGGAACTAGGGTCAGATAATGTTTCGTTGTCGTGTAAGGTGGGTATCATTGATGGGGTTTATGTAAGCTCTTTCTTAATATTGCCAATACTTATTTTTATGGTTATAATGATATCCTTTTTGATATTGTATAAAAGGGAAAAACGAATGGCTGAAATTTCAAATAAATATAAGATACAGGTAAATTTATTGTTGTCTGTATGTATTTTTGCTATTGCATTTGTGTTTTATTTATGCAAGACATTAATTGCCATTAAGTTGTCATATACATATCCGTATTTTGAAAAAATAGCAGGAATAAATGTTGTGTCAGTTTCGTTGGCTATAATACTTGCATATTCTATATATTCACTATTTAGCATTCGTACATTCAAATTTATTGATAGGAATACAATAAAAGCAAAACGAAAATTGCCAATTTCCACTCCATTTTTGCCTATTGTTGTGATTTTATTGACATTTGTAGGAACTGGTCTATTATGGGAGTTTTGTATTGATAAGTTTTTTAATGCTTCTATTTTGAATTCATATATGAGTTCCGAAGTTTTGGGTTATCCACGGACGTGGACAACATTGGAAGGTATGAACGATACGCACAGAACGGTTTTGTGGACTTTGGCATTGGCAATTTCTATAATATTAGCCGTTTTGATTGTATGGTGTATGGCAGATAATATAAGGATAAGGCGATTATGTAGAAAATTTGTTGTAAAATTTCCAATATTCAGAAGGTTTGTAAAAATTCCTAGAACGATAATATCCCAATTGTTAAAACTAATAGATCGTGTTAAAAGAAATCGATTTGTAATGTTTTTGATTGTTTGCGTTATTCTTATTTTACTTAATTTAATAAGAGGCAATTTTGCTACTGCTTTTATTTCTTTTACGCTTATTTTCGGTTTGTCATATATGTTTGAAAATTTTGGGAAATGGAAAAAAAGTAGGAGATGGTGGATGTTTTTCCTCGTTATACTTTTGTTGTGTCCAGTTGTTTATTTTTCAACTAAACCAGATTCTGGATATATTACCAATTGGATTGGAATTGGTATTGTCATCTATTGGATATATGCCTATAACATAGTACGAACATATAATTATCCGATGGAAAAAAGTAAGAAGGGTGCAGTGCGGTCAAAATACATTTCAATATTACTTTTGATGTTTGCAGGAATAATACTTGTGGGAGCATATCCTAAAATCTTTGGTGAAGATGGTAGGACTGGCAGAAGATTAAATCTTTTGTTTAAATATGATGAGGTAAAAGATAAGGGATACCGTTATACCGAGTCTGATGTTGAGTTTATGGTTGTTATGTCGCATTATATGCAAAATAACGTAGGAGAAGACCCTTTGTCTAATGAAAAGCATATTCTACATCCTTCAATATCATCTGGACAATCTCCTGTTATACTTAACGATGTTAGTATCCAAAGTTCCTTTTTTTCTGCATTTGGATGGATCGCTAAATTCATATATTTTGCCTTGTTGATAATATTGTTATATGTTGTGTGCACATATACATTATATTCTTCAACAAGAGAAACATATGGAGGTGGAACAAGAGTTGTATATTGCTTGAACTCCTGTGACATTAGACGTATGTTTGCTGTTTTTATGTGGGTTTCAACAAGTATGTACTTGTATTTGTCATATTGTGGGATTTTGCCGTTTACAGGACGCCTGAATCCAGGGTATGGTGTGGATTCGGTAGGCGAAGCTTTGGAAACAGCATTGCTTATTGCATTTATGGCAAGTTTAAATGTTGATGAATAGTTAAAATAATTATATAATTATGTTTGATTTTAAGAATAACATAGAAGAATGGTGGCATAGTAGAATGCGACAAGAATCAGAAAGGAATGTGATACGAATTGCTATTGTAGGGAGTGTCAGTAGCGGCAAGTCTTTTCTTATGGAGGATATGGTTCAGGTTTTGTTAGGTTTTAATATAGGGGAAGGAGGATGTTTGGCTGCTTTTAATAGGCGCGATCATTCTCCTGCTGGTGAAGGTTCGCAAACTCCTGTATATTTGGCAAGGAAAACGGATTTTTATGAAACAAATTTGATTGGAAATAAAAAACTTCAAATGTTGGATATGCCCGGAGAGGCTTTTGATGAAAATACAAGTAGTTTATATGGACGTTTGATAGAATCTTTGTTATCTCGCGGAAAAATCTTTGAGGAGCTTAAATATTTAAATCAAGATACTAATGATGAGGTGTTTATCCTTAAATACTATAAGTCAAATGATTCGGAATCAAAAATTGATGCCGATGACGAATATTATAAAAATCATTACTACAATGCAGCACAACGGATAGGGTTTTATGAAGGCAATGGCTATAAATTAGTTAATAATTGGAAAAAGAAAAGGTCGGGACGATATGTCGCGAATCATTTGCTTGATTACGATGTTGATTCTTTAATGTCCGCTATAATGGATGCTAAAAATGAATTAGACCTTAATAATATTGATAAGGTTTTGGAACAATCAATGATGAAATTATATTTTTGGTTTTATGCTAGATTGTCAACAGATGTTGTTTTTTGCTATAGGTTGGCTGTTAATAATAATGGTGAAAAAGATCAGTCTGGCAATAAACACTTGGTGGTTAGTTTGGTTGATTTGTTTGAAAGAATGAACGAGGATAATCTGAAGAATAATTGTCGCAATTATTATCTAGCGTATAAGGGCGTTGATGCGCTGTTTAAAGAAACTGAGCTTAAGAAGGCTTCGGATGATCTACACACTATTACTGAAGTTCGCAATATAGATGAAATGGCAAGGAAAACTAATGTGATACATGATTTATTATATTCAAAAGTTGCAGCCTATTTGTTTAGATATTTTCTTCCTAGAATACCTGCAGACAAGAAAGATATTGTTAATATAGATAATTGCTGGTTTAATATAGATGGGATTCTTTCTTCAAAAATAGATGATGCAAGAACTATGCTTAGAAATCAAATAGCAGGTGGACAAAGAAGTTTTTGTAGTGTAATTACAAGGGAAGGTATATTCGAGAGAAATCCCATTCCTTCATTTGTTTTTTTTACATCAACAGTAATAAACACGAATTATGAGATATGGTCTAATGAATCAAAAGATAATTCAATATTTTTTAAAAAAGATAATAATGGGGGAGATGTAAATAGACCTGAATATAGATTATGTTTTGGAACTAGGCAGTTATTGCTTAGTTTGTTGTATCGAAATGATATTCCAATAGATGGTTGTACTGTCAATCCGATAGTATTGAAATGTCAAGATTTTAGTAGGAATCTGTGGAAGATGATGACAGGACAATTATGGTCTGAAGATTATGATTATTGATTATGATTAACTATAAAGTATTTGGATCACTAAAAAATGCTATGGGGGATACTGTGTTAAAGGTATCGCCAATGGTGTCACGAGAGGCAGATGTACTTGGTGCAAATTTCAATATAGGAGGCTCTGTTGGTTATGCATCAATAATTTTTATGCAAAATAAAGCATATACAAAATATAATGTTGTACATATTCAACCCTCACATGTGAAATTTGTGTCTTTTGGTAGGGAATATTGTACGAGGTGTATATATGAGTTTCCGATTGACGATTTTGAAATTATTGGATATAGTTTCCGAAGTCTTTTTGCTCGAATTCCGAGAATGGAAATGTGTGAAAGTGCCAACTATAATGCAGAAGAAATACTATTTGAAAGTTCAAAGTCGGACTTACCTTCATTATCTAATGAAGAATGGGACCTTATGGACAGTCTGCTTATTTCAATTGAGCAAGGGAGGCAATTATATGTTAGGATTGGAAATCCTGATGACGATGCAATGTATGCAGAAAATGGAATTTTTGATTCTAAGAAATTCCAATCGTTATTAAAAGTACTTGATTATCTTCCTGAAACTGAAAGAAGGGATATGTCAATTGCTTTTTCGGTTAATCATGTGGTTGCTTCGTATATTAACAATGTTAAGATTGTTTTCTATCAGGATGAATTAACTGATTGGAATCTTGATGCGAATAAAATTATTTCTATTGATTGGCGTGAATCTGATGTAATTTCTTTGGATGAAAAAATTGAATTTGACGCGAGGATAACGTATAAGGAAAAATTGTCTAAGTCTGTAAATGATTTTAAAACATTAGCATATATAATTGAGGCATGGGGCGTTCCAGATGATATTGGAAAAATAATTGATAGAATTGTTTCTGTGGTTTCAATTGAATATTTGACGGGTATTGTTGATTTGCCTAAATCATTATTTAAATATAAGGTTGACATTGAAAAATGTATAGAGGAACATAGAAACAATACGGATAAGATTAGATTGTTAAACTCTAGTGTATTTTCTGTAAGTATCTCAAGCATTAAAATAGATAGCTGGGATTGCCTCTTAGGTGTTTGTGAATCGTTACAAAAGTATCACAAGCAAAAATGGAAAGGTTTGTTGTCGGAAATTTTGAAGACTAAAGAACCGTGGAACTGGGAATATTCATCTTGTCTTGAGATTTTATGCATTAATATAATGGATGTTTTCTCGGAAAACATGGTGTCTGAAATTAGGAATAAATTTCTGGTTAAAAACTTTATTGATGGTTCTTATGCATGTTTCTATTCTCAAGGATATTCAGAAAAAGATTGGAAGCTTTTGCTAAAAGATAGGAGTAAGAATGTTCGTGATAAAGCAGTGGAAAAGTTATTGAGTCAGGATAAGCCTATAATAAATGTATTTGGTGATGATTATAAGCGAGTTCTTGACGACTATGTATCAAGCTATATTAATGCAATAAGGAATGAAAAAAGTATTTCTTCTATATTTGAAATTGTCCAAAAGATGCAAAGTCTAAAGTTGGGTGATTTTTTGTCTGAAAAATTTGATGGAACCTTATTAAATAATATAAAGGCATATGAGCCTAATGATGAAGTTAATGGAATAAAAAATGAAAAAATAAGAAAAATTATTGAGGATAAAAATGAAAAATTGCGAATAAATAGTTTGCCAGACAAACAAGAATTTATTGAATTGTTGAAACTTAAACGCATGGATTCTGTATTTATTAAAAGTGCGGAAGACATACGAAGGATTTTGAATGATAAAAGGAGTGACAACCCTGTTGAAATAAGAGTTTTTTGTAAGTTTGTAGTGTCGGTCAGTTCCATGATATATGGAAAGCATAAGTTGTTCTTTGCTCCATTAGATTCATTTTTCAACAATGTTTATTCTGAGGTTATTAATTGGCTTATGAATTATGAGGCAGAGCCGAAAGAGCCTTGTGTATGGATAGATATGAATCGAATAAAAGAGGAACCTGTTGGTGACGTTTCTGACCTTTTTAAAATGGCACTTGGAGACAACAAAAATTACGTATATGAAGAATGGGTTTCTATCTTGTCTGGATATAGAACTTTTGTCATTGATTATTGTAATAAAAATATTAGGAAAGGAGACCCTTTGTCTTTAAATAAAGGGGAGGCATTTTATGATTTAAATGTTGTGTTAGCTAAAAAAATTAAACGTTATAACAATTTGCAATCGACAAATGATAATAAGAATGAGATTGATGTTTCAACTTTCTTGGATGTCAATATTAGTGGGTCTTGGCGAAAACCAATACTTATATCGTCGTTGTCTATTGTTGGGGTAATTATTGTGTTTGTGTTTTCTTGTTGGATAATAATATATAATACGCAGTGTTCATATAGTATAAATAAGGGAATGGTTGATTATAGCTGCAATTTTGATTGTTATGCATCATCTAATCATCCTATTACTGCTATTGCTAGTGTTGTATGCGATTCTTCATATAAAGACACTATTGGTGTTCTGAATATTTATGAAAGAAGCAAATATACTATAACAGCAAATGAAGTAAAGCCAATATTCCCATTCTTAAAACGATATGTTAAATGTAATCAGACAAAAGATTCTATTAGTATAACGTTATTGGACTCAATTCAATACAACAATATAGAAGAAGTGTGGAAACTGGATAGTATTTTCTATACGCAAGGTCTGATTGTTGAGGATGTTGATTATTTGGTTTGTAAAACATCAATATCAAAAAATAGATGGAATAGACAGATGAAAACAGATTCTATTCTGGTAAGTGATAAAAGCCCATTGTTAAGGTTTTTTGTTGATAATGATAGCCTATTGTTTAATGCAGATTCAGTTTTTTATAAAGATAGTTTGTTGTTTGTAAAAATAAAAAATACAGACAACACCGCTATGGCGTATTTTTCTTGTGTTTTGCGTATGAAAAAATTGTTTGAAAATAAAAATATTGCTTATTAATTTGTGTTATGAAGAAGTTTAAGAATTTTTTTGAGAAAGTTCTCCCGTTATGGATACCAAGGGCATTCCCTATGTTAATATTAATATTTCTCCTAGTTCTTATAATAATTGGAGTGGTTGGACTGAACAAAAATTCTCTAGGAGAAGATGCCGAGAAATCTGTTTATATGCGAAATAAAGATGAGGGATTTTTTAGGCATAGTAAGGCTTTGTTTTCTGAATTATTGTTATTTGAGAAAGCAGATGTTCAAGTAAAGTCTATAGATGATTTGAATAAGAAATATCCAGCATTTAAATTTTCTTTGCCCTATCTAGAGGATTCTCTGACATTTACGCATGTTGTAGATATCCGTTGTGTGGGAATTAATGAAAACTATCTAGATAGTTTGACGAACAATGATTTAAAGGTGTTTTATTATAATTCTAGATTGCCACAGTTGTTTAAACTTCAGGAAAAGGAGATGGGAAATGTTTTGTTAAAAATAGATTATGATAAAAATAAATTAAAGATTAGACACATACGTTTGATTCCCTCTATGTTTAAAGTTCCGTTAGATAAAATAAGGTGGAAAAGTACAATTTATGGACAGGAAAGTCCATTGTTTCCTAATGATTCCACAATATTTTTTTCGTGGGGACGAACTGTGGCCCCTATACGAATTGGCGCAGAAGGAAATAATTTAAGTATTATAAATGACACGTCAGTCTCTAGTGAAAAATATATGTTAATTGTTAATGGTAATAATGATGTCAAATTGCCACATAATGGATATTATGAATATTGTGAATATTATAAAAATAATTGTCCAAGATTGATATTGTACTTGGATTATTTAGATGGTTGTAGAAATATAGGTGGAAATAGAAAAATTGCATTGAGAATCTGTATAAAGTCTGTAAATGATAAACTTAAGGTATTTTTGAGGTATGAAAAGTTAGATAATAATGATGTCAGTGCATTCGTTTATACGGAAGATGGCAGTTATGAATTAAAAGATTGGCAAAAACATGGAGATGAAACAGACGTTGTCGATTTTGTTGATGGAATGAAAATTGTTATTTGTGATAACAAAGAAAAATATGCAGAATTTATTCTTTCAAAACAGAATCCTATGTGCATTTTATCTTCAGAAATAAAGACAAATAAAGGATATGAGCGTTACATTATTAATGAATGTTACACTGATATTTTTACACAACAACTTCTTCGAGGTTTGAATTCCGCTTTGCCTTATTGTGATTACAATGAGGATATAACACTAAGTTTGGATCCGATTCTTGCTCATGAAATGGAGAACGAAATGAGATTATATCTAGAAAAATTAAAAGGAGAGTTTTCTGGTAAAGATAAGAAATGTGGAGGCGCGTTATGGGATATGTCATTGACTATAATGGATTTGGAGTCTGGAAATGTTTTGGCTGCACCATGTATATCTGATAGGGTGGATATGTTAAGTGGAAGTTTAAAATATGCACAAAGAAATACTGCTTTGCAGAGACGGCATATCGGCTCAACATTTAAGCCATTATTAGCTTTGGCTGCTGTCTTGACAAATAAGTCGTTGTTAAACTTAGATACAAGAGATAATAAATATTCTTATGGTAATCCTTGCGATTTTTTGGGAACAAAAGTTGGGCAGTGGGCAAGGCCAAATTCTAAAACAGATCACTGGAAGGGGTGTAATTTTAAGGAATTTATTTCAAGGTCAGATGATGTGTATCCGGCAGCTTTGGTTGCTTTATGCATGAATGGTTTCGGCTTGGAGAATTTGTGTAATAAACGAACATTAAAACGCTATCCGTCTAATTCAATATTTAAGGATAATTATAGTGGCTATTTGGCGATAAAATCCTACGAAGATAAGGAACTTGGAGATTATTCATTGTTTAAGATATTAGATATTCTATATGATGTTTATGCATATGGTGAGGGAGATCGGTCCGGAGATACTTCGAGAATGCCAGAAACATATGTGTGGAGAAAACTAAAAAGGTATGATTACGATAGTTTGGCAATGGATATTATTACTCCAGATTACACTAATATGAATTATAATAAAACATTACAGGTTAGAAATGCTAGTTTCAAAGGACAATGGGTTCCGTGGATATTAGGACAGGGAGGAAATGATTGGTCCTGTATAAAGTTGGCAGAGGCTTATTCTCGTATGGTTAGCAAAAAGAAGGTGAGGGCATCGTTTGTGTCGGGGGCGTCTCAGAATGAGTCGTTGGATTCTATATTATGTTCTCATCCAGATGTCGGAAAAACACATGAGCGGGATTTGGCGTACATTAAAAATGCATGGAATGGCTTTTTGCATATTTTTGCTGAAGCGCAAAAAGAAGGGACGTTGCTAAAACCAATGTACGAGGCTATGAAAATTGTAGATGGTAATCTTGTTTTGTTTTCAAAGACAGGAACCCCAGATCAATACGAAAGGCTTGAAGATGCTGTTATTGATGGTGAAAAACAGAATTTGGATGTTGCATATTATTGTTTCGGTTTGATGACAAAAGATTCGTATAATAAGGTTAAGGCGGGAAAACAACCTAAAGGTATTGTATGTGTAATTCGTATTACAAGGAAGCTTGTTAAAAAGGAGAGTGGGGATGGTTTATGGTCGTTTCATGCTCGCAACTTCTTCTCAAACGATTATAATAGGCTGAAAAAGTTTTATGAGATGACAAAGATTTATTATTAATTGACAATTGGCTTCGCCGAGCTGAAGGTTAACAATGAATAATTGAAACTTAGAAATTAGAAACATTTGATAGACAATTCTTATGCGTAAAATATCCTACATATTAATCGGGTTCCTCATGGTTCTGCTTGGAGTGTTTTTTCTGGTGGAAACATGGACGTCCATTTGTGTTCATTTCAAGACTTTTACGGGAAAGGCTGGTAAGGCTGGACATTACTGGTGGTTCTTGTGGGTGCTTCTGGGGGCGGTGATTTTCCCGTTGATGAATCGTTTTCTGGAGAAAAACATGGATTTTATTAAAACATTTTCCCATGAGTTTTCACATACGGTGGTTTCAGTGCTTACTTTGCAAAGGGTACATTCATTTCATGCAGAGGAAAAGACTGGAGAAATAACGCATAGCGGTAATACTCGGTTGGGGTTTATGATTTCGTTGGCTCCGTATTGTTTCATGTTCTTCACATTTCCTCTAATGGCGTTGAGGTGTCTTGTCGAGCCTGGTTTTCTGCCTATAATGGATGTCATAATAGGTTTTACAATAGGTCTGCATGCTGTATGTTTTAAGGAGGATACAGGAAACTATCAGACTGATATTACTAGACATCCGTTGGCGTTCAGCTATATTTACATATTCGCTATTTTGCTATTCGATTTAAGCTTGATACTGATGTCATACGAACCCCAATCGAATATATTTTATGCATTTAAGGACTATGCGGTTCATTTGTGGGGATATGTTTCAATGCTTTGGAGTTGATGCTTGCCTATGTTGCTGATGAGATTGATAGCACCGAAAAAGGTTCCGTACGTAAGGTCGCGGTGGAATTTGTGGCATAGATGCTTTTGCATGTTGCTGAAGTGCTATTTGCCGTTCTACACAAGAGGTGCTGTCAATGAAACTTTGGTCGTTGACGGAGTGACAGTTACACATACGCTTTGTGATGAGTGGTTTGATACGCAGTTGTTGCGTTTCGGTATTTGCAAACCTAAAAGGGTTGGAGCATCAGGCACAATTGTGTCAGGAAAAGTAAGACGCTATCATCGTTATGCTTGCTTTAGGTGGACGGAAACATTGTCTGTTGGCAAGGAGGATGGGAAATGCCAGATAGTCAGGGATAAAAGACTGACAGTGTCGCCTGGTAAGAACGGGAACTTTAAGTTGTCAACAGTTGATGGCAAGTTATATTATTTGAAGTATGTGGAGACGGCAAAGACAAAAGTAGGACGAACAATCATAGAAAAAGCTTCTGATTCAGATGGTTTGGATGCAATACCTAAGCATAAGATTAAATTAAAGGATAAGGTTGTTGACGCAGGTTCTGACAATATTGGTGGAAATGGACTGTCTGGAAGTAAGGCGGAAACTCCTTCTGATGTATATGTCCAGCATGAAGGTTTTGAAGAGAATGATATTTTTTAATAAGGGAATATTGTCATGAGTTATAATGGAAAAATAGTAAAGGAATGTTTTCCGGATTTGGCGATAATGAAAAGGAAATCCAATGAAGCTCTTTTCAAGGGGCGTAATTTGCCATCGTTTGTCAGGGATTTTATATTGCGCCGCTGTGCTGACAAAAATGGGAATGTTGACGGGGAACTGGTTAGGCAATATCTTGACACCAAAATGCCTGCTGATGGCGAAAGTATAAAGCAGCGCCTGATAGGAGGAGAGAGCATTAATATGACAACGCGTTTCACTGTAAATACCGACATTGCACAGGGAATAGTCCATTTTGCCATGCCCGATATTGGCATCGTGTCCGATGCTTTAGTCAGTTCGGAACTATTGGAAAACAAAGAAGACCCATTGACCGATGGAGAACACTGGGGGAATGTGACGCTTGTATATGTTGAGCCACAGGCACGTCGAAAAGGGTTTGTATTGATGACAACATACAAGTCGTTCAATCCGTATCGTATTGATATGTCGTATTATATGAGAGCAAGGGAAAAGTTTACCACTGAAGAGTGGGTTGATTTTCTCGTTGTTACGATGGAGTATAATCCTGAGAAGTTTAACCTTGAACAGAAGCTGGAATTGATTTCCCGTTTGCTTGTGTTGGTTGAGCCTCGGCTGAATATTATCGAACTAGGACCAAAGGGAACAGGCAAGTCGTATGTGTTCAACAACTTGAGTAAATATGCTTGGCTCTTGGCTGGCGGACGTACATCACGAGCCAAGATGTTCTATAATAAGTCGACAAAGAAATTCGGCGTTATGAAGGATTATGATGTAGTTGGAATTGACGAAATCACGTCCTTCCAATTTTCTGACCCTGACGAAATGCAGTCGATTATGAAATCGTATCTTGAGGCAGGCAAGGCGGCTGTGGATGATGTGATGTTTCAGTCTGAATGCGGATTGATGTTGATGGGGAATATTCCTCTTGACGAGAATATGAAGCCATTGGACAGCTCATATGTGAAAAAACTGCCAGAAATGTTCCGTGAATCGGCAACTATGGATAGGTTCCATGGTTTTATCGAGGGATGGAAGATTCCGCGCCTTACGAATGAACATTTGATGGAAGGCTGGGTGCTCAACAGCGAGTATTTCTCGTCTGTGCTCCATATTCTACGAACTGCTTCTGAGTATGATGCAGTTTTTGCCGAGCTTGTGCAGACGCCTAGTGGTTGCGATTTGCGTGACAAGAAGGCAGTGCAGCGTGTGACTACAGCTTATCATAAGTTGTTGTTTCCGCACATTCATTCTCTTGCCGACATCGAGCTTGACCAGGTTGAGATGTTCAAGGATTTGTATGACCGTTGGTGTTTGCAGCCGGCGGTAAAGCGCAGACAGATAATCCGTAGCCAATGCCATTTGATTGACAAGGAGTTTAAGTCGGAGATGCAGGAATTTCGTATCCAAAGGTTGTAAGGTTGCGATTATTGGAATGGATAGGTTGGGAAAGTAATAAATTTGATTTTGAACTAAATAAGATATGATATTTATGACGAATATGTTGTAGAAAATTAAATAAATACGATAAAATATAATATTATGAAAGACAATGAGATAGAAGAAATGATGAGAAATGTTGATTCTGTCGATTTCTCAAAACTGAACAAGACGATTAAAAGCATTGTTGAAAATAGTGACGATGATATGGACGAGGTGGCACTGTTGGGAAAAGTGTTGGATAATATTGATGATACTGGCTTGGATGAAGATGATTATATGGGAAAAGTGTTATGGCTTACGAAAAATGCAGCCAATGGCGACACCGAGTCTCAAATAGTGTTATGGTATCTTTATGAATCGATAGGAGATTATGAATCTGCCGAACTTTGGCACAAAGTTTTGTATGACAAAAATGATGCTGACATATTCTATATGATGGGATGTGCTTGTGTTGCAGGGGAAGCTCCAATTGACTGTGATGATGATTCTGTTGAGTGGAAAATAGATTATGCCGAAGGAGCGAAATTGATTCGCAAGGCAGCAGAAATGGGACTAGTGGAAGCTCAGAGTGCGTATGCTTCAATGTGTATTGAAGGGATTGGAGTTGAAAAGAGTATGGAAGAAGGTCTAAGGTGGCTTCGCAAGGCTGCTGAGCAAGGAGATGTAGATGCGCAGAGTATGTTGGCTAAAGTTTATGACGAAGGAGTTTAGGAGGTTTATGTCTGCTAATTAAAGGGTATCTGCTGGCTCAGAAAAGATTGGCAGAAATGTATCGAAATGGGTTGGGAGTAGTAGTAAGAAAAGGAAAAAATATAGTTGGAAGATGGCTTCTCCGATAAGATTTATTTAATATAAAGTCGATTAATATATTGATTATGAACAAAATGAATGTGCAATGGATTGTGGTAATGTTAGTTGTTGCTTGTCTTTGGGGCTGCAAGGGACATGATTGCCAGTGTTATGGGGTGTCTGAGATGCCCGAATTTGAACCCAAGTTTCCTAAAAAGCAGGTCGTAGTTTGGGAGTTTAAAGTGAAAGATGGGTGTGATTCTATTATTGAGTTTTCTTCGTTTGAGGAGGCTGAATGGAAACTAATCCATTACTTTTTCCCAAATGGAGAATTGGATAATATGTCTGAGGATTTTGATTATAATATTCTTAGTAAGGTGTTTATGGCAGACCCGTCATCGATGGAATATCCGTTCGATTCTATTTGCCACTATGCCAATGTAAGGCTTACCGATTCTGATGACGGAAAGGTTCGTTTTTTCACATGGGAGGAACCTCATTTCTGGACGATGAGTGATTATCAGTATATTGTGGGGTATCGGTGGAACGATTCGGTGTTGTTTCAGATACCTAAATGTCCTGAAGATCAGGAGATGTGCGTGTGGAATTTAACTGAAAAAATTTATACATTTAAGGATGGAGCTAACGCTTATTATTTTACAGATGATAATTTTAGGGAATGGACAAACTTCTATTCTCAATGTTTGACAGCCAATGTTTTGACTTGCAATGGTTTGGATGAAGTAGGTTTGTTTGTGGACGATGAAGGGGTTCGGTCATGTGTCAGTTGTGAGTATGATGCTTCGTATTGGTATCATACGGCAAATCATGGCGAAGGTTTTGACTGGCTGAATTATTTCGATGAGAGTAGCAATACCATATATGTGCAAAATACGTTTGGTTATCTTGACGATAGGTATTATGTATATAAGTGGGACGGCAAATATTTCACATTGGTTGATAGTGATGCTGGCAGTCCTTTTATAAATCCGCAGTTGAGGGAGTATGAAAAGTTAGTTAGGGTCTTGGAGACCGACAGAAACAAAATCCGTATAGATATGATGCGAGATGGTTCTTATCGGTATGTAGCATGGAAAAAAGGGGCATCGATGTTAGAAACTCCAGATTTAGTGATAAGTAATGGTCGTCTAGTAGAAGATAGCTATTATCTTTTTAATAACAATGGGTATGAATATCAAGTAATTGATTCCTTTGTCGTCGTAAAAAAGGGAAATGAGATTGTTGGCAGTTGGAAAGTGATTGACAGATTTGAATATTGAAAATTAGAAATGCTCACATTGAATTAGTTTCAATGTGGGCATTTTTATTACTTCTTTGTATTTCTCACCATGATTACAAGTAACGTAGCAAGTACAAGGTTCATGATGACAAGCACTATTACATTGTAGCCGAATGTGCTAAATGTCTTTCCTGCAAGCATTTTGTGTCCGCAGAGGAAAATCGTTTTCCCGCTTTGCTGAGTTGCGTAAATAGGAGGGATGTTGCCTGATTTTGTTGTAGTTACAATCTTCGAGATGTACATATTGCCGAAATGCCTGTAAATGCTGTCGGAATTTTCAATGCGTTCCAGTTTGCTGTCTATTTCAGTCTGGGCATCGTTTTTCTGCTTGCGGAATTGAGATGCGAGTTCTTGGTCTGTTGCATTTTCCTGTTTTTCTGCTGCTTCGTAGAGAGAAACTTTTGCCTCGAAGATTTCTTGTTCTACGGGATTTATGAGGTAGGCTTCGGTCATGCAGGCTTCGTCGGCCCAGCGGATTGGCATAAGGTTGGCAAAAAGTGGCATTCCGCTGTCTTTCACAAACTTCTGGTTGAAGTTGTCGTATTGCACAAGTCCGCCAGAGAATATCATCTGCGGTATTACAATTATTGGAATAAGCAGATAGACTGTCGATATGCTTCTGAAAAACAGCGATATAATCATCGAGGTAAGGCATCCGCAGAATGTCAGCAGCCAGTTTATTACGAACAGTTTGCCGAAAAAGAACAGATTTCCTTCGATGAGCGTGGCTGGAAGTGTAAGCATAAGCGACATAATGGACGAATGGACTATGTACTTCGTGATTTTTGCAAGCGACAGCGATGTGCTTTTGTCGTTGATAATGTGTTCGTTGCGATGAAATTGCCGTAAGAAGATGAATTCGTGAGCCGAAACCACCAGACCGAGGAAAAATGCGGTAATCAACAGCATCATCAGCCAAGCGGGAATGTTGGGGTTGGAATAATATGCGTATTCGTCAGAGTGCGAGAACCTTGTCAGCAGTGACATTGCAACGGCCATCAGCGGCGGTATGGCGATAATCATCGCAGTACGAATCTTGTTGCGCAGGTCGCATTTGAATGAAAACTTCAGTTGCGAGGCAAACGACTTTAGTCCGTTCGTTTTGCGTTTGTTCAGTGGTTTTATGGAAGTTATAGTAGGATAGGAGCCACTGTTTTCAACGAATTTCCTATACCATTCTTCTGGCGATGTGATGCGCTGGTTGTCGTGCGAGGTTTCGGTAATGATGTTTAGGATTACGCCTGGATTGAAATGGGTTTCGAGCAACGATTCCTTGTCGATGCGACCTGTGAGGCGACGGAAATATTCTGCCGACTCGCTTGGTTTTCCGTAGAAAATAGGGTAGCCGCCGTCGTCGATTATGAGAATCTTGTCGAACATCATAAAGGTTTCGAAGTCAGGCTGATGTATTGAAGCGATTACAATCTTTTGTTCGGATGCAATCTGGCGCAGCAGAGCGACAATCTTTTGTGAATCGGTTGACGAAAGTCCGCTTGTCGGCTCGTCAAGGATAAAAACATCGGGATTAGCAAGCATTTCCATGGCTATGCCGAGTCGTTTCTGCTGTCCGCCCGAAATCTGCCACGGTGTGCCATCCGATTTTGCAACAATGTTATTCGAAAAATCTTCAAGTTCAACGCTTTCCAATGCTTGTCTTATCTTTTCGTTGCGGTCTGTGCGTTCCTGCAGGAAGTCGAGGCGCTGTTCGAGGTGTTCTTTTACTGTAAAAAGCGGGATAAGTGCATTTGCCTGAGGCAGATAGGCTTTCGTAAATTGCGAATCACCATCAGTCGAATGCTTGGAGATGCTTCCTGTGTGTGATTTTTCAATTCCGGCTATAGCTTTTAGCAAAGTGGTTTTCCCTGAGCCACTTCGTCCCATTATGCCGACAAGTTCCCCGCTATGCATTTCGCACGATAGGGGATGGAAATAGGTTTTGCTGCGGCGTGTTATGCTGATGTTGTTGAGTATCAACGAGAAACTGTTGCTGTAGTGTTTCTCGGAAGCAATTGCTGCGATGTCATTGAGATAGTATTTCTTGTAGTCGCCAATTCTTACAACCGACTCGTTTCCAATAAGTTCTATGCTTCCGTTGGCGAGAATATTTCCATTTATGGAAATCTCGTCGCCAAGCGATTTTATTGCAGCCAAGTTGTTGGAAAGCAGGATAAAAACGCCTTGTATATTGTCGTTTTCACTTATCCGATGGCTGTTTGTTGGATTTTCGGTATGCAGGTTTTCAATGTCGGCGAGGATTTTTGTATCAATCTCGTAGATGTCGGCAACAAGCTGCATAAATTCTTCCGACTGTTCGTTGGCAGGGAAAAGCAACTTTTCGAGGTAGAAGAGCACTTGTATGCGGTCGTCGTGCGATAGGTTCTGGCTGGTTTCGTTGCAGATGCGGATAAGTCGTACCGAATTGAGCGACAGTCGTTTGCTTGAGAATGATGCGTATTCGTCGAGAGCCTTTTCAAATTCGGCGGTGTATTCGTCAATGTATGTGTTTTCGATGGTTTCGCCAAGGAACGACTTGAATTTCAGGATGATGCTTGTTGTGTCGCTGTCGTTTTGCTTGTTTGCCGATATTGCAAACAGCTTCAGTATCGACGATAGCGTCTGTCGGTTCATCTTAGCAGAGTTTTTGTATGTTTGCCTTGCTGCCTACCACCCACACAACATCGTCGGTCTCGAATACAAGCGACGGGTCGGGATTCATTATCGAGTCCATTCCGCGGTCGATGCCGACAATCATGCAGCCCAAGTCCCTAGCTCCGCAATCGCGCAGGCTTTTGCCGTTGATGGGCGAACTGGCTTCCACGACAAACGATTCGAGGGCAACCTTGGTGTTTTCATAATCTTCGTCTTCGTGGCTTTCCAGTTCATTCTCAAGGTTTTCTTGCTGTCGCATAAATTCTGCGAAAGCCTTGTTCTGCTTGTCGGTGCCTATGGTGAGGATTCTGTCGCCGGGGAAAATGCGCTCGTTGCCCGATGGCAGGTTGATGTGCTTCTTGCCACGGTCAATCTTGACTATGTTTATACCAAAGCGTTGACGCAGATTGAGTTCCTTTATTGTGTAGCCGACAATTTCCGATGCCACAGGTACTATATAAGGTGTAAGGTCGATGTCGTGTTCCTTGAAATTCTCGTTGAAGCCCTTGCGTATAGGCTTGTGTTCTTCGTCTATGGCTTCTTTGGAGTTCAGGTTGCTGATGAATTGCTGTTCGATGCGGGAGAATCGTTTGAGTGTGCGTTGCGAAAGTATCAATATTATAACCAACGCAATGGCAATCAGGATTATAACCCATGCATTCCAGTTGAAAGTCTTGAAAAGTGAAAGAGTTATGAACGTGGTTGCAATGAAATAGCGCAACAGTGTGAATGCCACTATTCCTCCACGGTTGAAACGGCTGTCGTTCCAGAGTTTAAGCACTGTGGGGCGAATGTCCTTTTTCTGTACCATAAGTCCTCGCAAAAATGGGGCCATAACCAATACTGTAATAATGAAGTTGATGATTCCCACTACGATATGGTTCCATTCGCTGAGTTTGTCGTTCATGAAAGGATAGAGCCATTTTACTGCAGCAAGCCAGATGGCGGTGAGGATTATGCCGTAGATTATGATTCTTACGGAATAGTATTTTATGAGTTTTTTCCAGTCGCTTTCGAGGTTGACGGAATTTTGGCGCTGTGCGTAGTTGTCAAGTCTGTCCTTTATTTTTTGCGGAAGCCTTTTTTCGATTGCGTTGGCTATAGGTGAGGCTAGGCGGATTCCGTATGGTGTTGTAAATGTGGTAATTACAGATACGGCAACAATTATTGGATAAATGTGGGCTTCCATAACGCCGAGAGCGTTTCCAAGTCCAGCAATGATAAATGCAAATTCGCCCACCTGCGCAAGGCTGAAACCGGTCTGCAATGCAGTCTTGATGTTCTTGCCAGCAATCATTACACCGAATGCCGATACCAAGGTCTTGCCGAAAATAGTTATCAATGAGAGGATTAAAATCGGCAGCCAGTATTCGGCAAGAATTTTCGGGTCAACCATCATACCTACCGAAACGAAGAATATTGCACCGAACAAATCCTTGATGCTCTTGAGGTTATGCTCTATGTGTTCGCCTTCAACTGTTTCTCCAAGAATAGAACCCATAATGAAAGCACCGAAAGCCGATGAGAAACCTGTGAATACTGCCAGAGTTACCATGCCGAAGCACAAGCCCACCGAAATAATGAGCAGGGTTTCGTCGTTCATCAGTTTTTTTGAACGCTTGAAGAAGGTGGGGAAAACATAAATGCCAATGAGAAACCACAGCACAAGGAAGAAAACCATCTTCAATATGCTGAAAATCATTTCACTGCCTTCGAAGTTTTTTCCCGTGGCGATTGTCGGCAATAAGACGAGCATAAGAATTGCCACAAGGTCCTGAATGATAAGTACGACCAGTGAAATGTCGGCAAATTTTTCGCCTTTCAGTTTTAGGTCCTCAAATGCCTTGATTACGATTGTGGTAGATGACATCGACAGCATACCGCCGAGGAAAACGCTTTCTATCATTGTCCAGCCCATAAGGTAGCCGGCGAGCGCACCTATGCTAAATGTCAGCAGAATTTCACAGCCAGCCGTTATGAAAGCGGTGCTTCCGACCGAGAATAGTTTCTTGAAGCTGAATTCGAGTCCCAAGGCGAAAAGGAGGAAGATGATACCTATTTCGGACCATTCCGAGACGCTTGCTTCCTCGATTACGGTTGGGAAGAAGTCGAAGTGTGGACCAACAAGGAAGCCTGCGACTATGTATCCCAGAACTAGCGGCTGTTTCAGTTTCTTGAATATCAATGTCATTACGCCTGCCGAAATGAGTATCAGCGCGAGGTCGTTGACAAGGTGCAATTCTTCTTCCATAGTTTGTATTGCGGTTTGTAGTCATCTCGGAAGCTATGATTTTCCGATGATGCGAAGCGGAATCGTGAAAATCAAGCTGTCCGAGATCTCCTTAGATTATTATAAAGTCTTTTCTGCAGCCTTCAATGTGTTGAGTAGCAGCGAAAGACGAGTCATAGGACCAACGCCACCAGGAACGGGGGTTATGTACGAGCACTTGTCGGCAACATTCTTGAAATCGACATCGCCGGTGAGCTTGAATCCGCTCTTTGTCTCGGTTGATGGCATACGGGTTGTGCCGACATCGATTACAACAGCACCTTCTTTCACCATATCGGCAGTTACGAAGTTCGGTTTGCCCATTGCCGAGATGAGAATGTCGGCGTTGGCGCAGATTTCCTTCATGTTCTTGGTTGCGCTGTGGCAAACGGTAACGGTGCAGTTCATTTCCTTCTGCGACATGAGGATGCTGAGCGGTCGGCCCACGATGTTGCTGCGACCTATCACCACGCAGTTCTTTCCGCTGGTTTCGATGCCCGAACGCTTGAGCAACAATGTGATACCCATCGGGGTTGCCGATACGAACGATGGCAGACCTATTGTCATCTTGCCGACATTTGTCGGGTGGAAGCCGTCAACATCCTTTTCGGGATTTATGGCTTCGATAACCTTCTGTTCGTTTATGTGCTTTGGCAGAGGAAGTTGCACGATGAAACCAGTTACGCTTGCATCGTTGTTGAGCTTTTCGATGGTGTCGAGCAGTTCCTTTTCGGTGACATCGTCCTCGAAGCGGATAAGGTCGGAGATGAATCCAACTTCCTGACAATCCTTCATTTTGAAGCTAACATACGATTCGCTGCCGCCGTCGTGTCCGACGAGGATGGCGGTGAGTTTTGGCGTTTTGCCGGTCTTTTCAATAAGTTTCTTGGTCGATTCGGCGATTTCAGCCTTTATTTCCTTTGCAATTTTGTTTCCGTCAATCAGTTGCATATCTTTCTGTTTTTTTTGAGTACGCAAAGTTAATGTTTAATTGTAAGATTGGAAAAGGTTTGGGGTGATTTTTTTTTGATTGATGGGGAATATGCAAGGCAAGAGCCTTGGTTTGGGATGTCGTAGGCTGGAGCCTACGACAAACTATTCGTGTAGAGAATTAATGAGAAAAATTTTCTCACTATTTTCTCATTATTTTTCTCCTTATGCTGGTGGTCGGGTAGAGAAATGTGGTTGTTTGTTGATTTTGTGGATGGATTGTGTGTTAATCCATTGATTTATAAATACTTTCACTTGAGGTATGCACATGAAAAAAGCCACATTGTCTGTGGCTTCTTTGTGGGAACAATAGGATTCGAACCTATGACCCCCTGCTTGTAAGGCAGGTGCTCTGAACCAGCTGAGCTATGCTCCCTTGTCATTAGCGGTGCAAAAGTATTGCAAATTTCCGAACTGACAAAATAAAATCGATAATT
>JAFWZH010000150.1 GCA_017522515.1 Clostridia bacterium | reverse complement strand
TTTTATCCATTATAGCTTCGACTGCAAAAAATTCTTCACTCGAAACGATCGCCGGGATTCCGCCTTCTATACGAATCATTTCATCATTGTTTTTATTCAAGTGATTATTGCGTCTGCCATCTTCATTTTTGCTTGCACTTCTATTAAAAATATATACACCTCTGTACTTTTCGTTTCTTAATATGTCATGAATAACACTACTTAAAAACGGTTGTCCTTTTCGATTTCTATATCCTTTTCTATTTAATCGGTCTACAGTTTCTTGGTAGGAGTATCCCTCAATTATACTTTTAAATATAAATTGAACTGCTTCAGCCTCACTTTCATCTATTTCATATTTACGAGTTTCTTTATTAACCTTGTACCCATACGGAGGACTACCTCCCAAACATTTACATTGCAGTGCTGTTTCCCGCATCCCTTTCATTACTTCTCTTGATAAGTTTCTTGAATAGTATTCGCTCATTCCCTCCAAGACTGATTCTAATATTATACTTTCAGGTGAGTCATCAAGATTTTCAAGTACGCTTATAAGTGTTACGCCGTTTCGTTTAAGCTCTCTTTTGTAATATGCACTATCGTAACGGTTTCTGCTAAATCTATCTAACTTATGTACTATGGCTAAGTCAAATCCTTTATTTTTTGAATCAGTAACCATATTCAAAAATTGAGGTCTGTCATCTGTTGTTGCACTTTTTGCCAAGTCGCAATACTCACCCACCACAACAATTTTATTCCGTTTACAGTATTCATGCATCGCTCGCAATTGCGCATCTATCGATTCCTCTCTTTGATTATCCGAAGAAAACCTTGCATACAAAACAGCTTTTGGTATTATTCCTCTCGCCCTCATGTTTTCTACTACCGTCATTTTTTCACGCTCCTTTTTTTGTCTCTATGATTTCTTTTATTATGTTCGATAACACTTCTTCGTTTGAATAGAAGTTTTGCTCTTTTGTATTTTCTGTTTGCTCTTCTGAAAGCATCACTTTTATGTTTTTACCTTTGTATAAATTTTTCAAATCCTTTTTTGTTATACTAATCTTCGTCATTAATACCTCTCTCAACATATCACAAGTATTTTATTATATCCAGACAAAATAACCTCAGCCGCCTCTTTGATATTTCAAGGCTTCGTCAAATGTAATCATACCTTGAGAACTCTTTACATCTCTAATACATTTTCCTCTGAGTCTGGTCAAACTACCTTCGTCAATATTTGTATCTGCTGCAACAACATGCAAGAGCATTGATGTTTCGACTGCATTTTTAAAAAGCATCCTTGCCATTCTGTTTTCGAAACAGTCCAACATTCCCTGCAATGTAGTTACAACAATTTCAGGAAAATAATCTCTATAGTTTTCTGCTGTTACAAATCCACTGTAAAATCTAATTGCTCGTTCAATAAATTCAGAACGACTTCTGAATCCTGTTTGTTTATATAATTCCTCTGCTTTTTCCATTGTTTCCGGTTTGACATAAATGTTATATTTTTCTTTTTTATTAAATTCTGTCATATTATAATTTCCTTTCATTTTTTTGTTTTTATAGTTACGACACCCTGTTTTTTGCCTACACATAGGCAAATAGCGAACTGTACGACATCATTTCCTCAAATAGTGCCATTTTACGACACCCTAACGCAATCGTCCGAATTTGGCTCAACGGTGGGCATTGCCATCCGATGTGAACCGCAAAGGTGGCGTCTACGACACCGTTGCTTATTCCTGCAACCATTTTAGGACGCTCTTTTCAGTAGCGGACGCTTTAGGGCGGAACAGGCTCGCTCCCAGCAAATGCAGTGTGTATTCGATTATTTAATTGCATCGCCCAAAGAAGGGCGTTTGGCGCGTATTTCTCCGATTTTTCTGTGCGCATTATTTTTACTCCTTTCGTAAGTGCTTACACATATATGTATTTTCGAAAGGGTAAAATCCAAGGTGTTTTTTGAAATTTTATAAAAAAATTTTTAGAATAAAAAAGATGACGTTTAAATTCGTCATCTTATATAGTATATATTATTCTCTCAATTAGTATATCTCTTATATTGGGTACTTATGGGGCTACCACAGTGGCAGG
>JAFWZH010000149.1 GCA_017522515.1 Clostridia bacterium | reverse complement strand
TTGGAGCAGATTTATGAAGGAGGGAATTCCAAAGCCCGTAACCCACGTATCCAAAACATGCTCCGCATGGTGGGATTCGGAGAAAATATCGGTTCCGGCTTCCCTCAAATCATTGCTGCATGGAAAGAAACCAAATGGGGAAAACCTGAACTGAAGAATAAGATCGAGTTGGATGAAGTGGAATTGGTGCTGCCTTTAGGTCAAGAACAAAGTGGAACATCTTTTAGGTCAAAGAATGACCGAAAAGATGACCGAAAAGAACTAACTGAACGCCAAGAGATTATCGTTGGCTTAATAAAAGAGAATGACCGAATAACCATCGATGAAATGACCGAAAAGGTTAAAGTGTCGGAGAAAACTATTCGACGAGAACTTTCGATTCTTTACGAAAAAGGTGTCATTATACGTGAAGGTGGACGCAAAGATGGTAGATGGATTATACTTGAGCCAAAATAATGGAAAAATTATGAAAACATTAACCCAAATAGAAATAGAGGAGTTCAAGCAACATAGATGGTTCATTATGCATCACAATAAGAATTGCTCCATTTGTGGTAAAGAATTCGATTTTAATGGAAATTCCTACTTTGGCCATTTAGATGATGGCTCATATGCTTATACTTGCGAAAAGTGCAGTCAACAAATGACAGATGCTGAGGTATATACAAATAGCCATAGGCATTCATATAGTATTCCTGTTTCTAATGCAAAGTTGTGGCGATATATGGACCTGGCCAAATTTTTATCTCTTCTTGAATACAACTCTCTATTTTTCACAAGAATTGATTACTTCCAAGATCCATTTGAAGGAGCTTTAGGAATTAAAAAAAACGAAGAATTATGGTCTACAAAGGAGCAGGAATGGAAAAAGAAATGGATAGAAATTAGAAGTAATTCTAATAATGTTTGTCTTTGTGATAGTGAATTACAATTATTGGCAGAACAGGAATTCAAAAAATACCGTAAAAATATAAAAGAATGGCGGACAAAAAACTATGTAAATTGTTGGCATCAGTCAGATTGTGAATCCGAGGCTATGTGGCAGCTTTATACGAGGGATTGTAATCAAGGGATTGCAATACAAACAACTTTCGAAAGACTTTATCAAGCCCTCCCATCTGTGCCACAACCAAGTTTTGGAATGGTTAATTATATCAATTTTAATGAATACAACAATGGTGGGACAGAAAAGAACTTTCACCCATTTGAAGCAGTATGGCACAAACGAGAATCATTTGCTCATGAAAAAGAATTCAGAATAATTATTGAGGATATTGTAGAGAAGGATTTTCATAATCAGAACAAAAAAATAAGAGTAGATCTAAATCTACTTATAGAGAATATCTACATTTCTCCTAAAGCAGACAAATGGTTTGCAGAACTTGTTAAAGATATAATTAAGAATAGATACAAATTATGGCTTAACGTGAAGCAATCAGAGCTTAACGAACAGCCATTTTTCTAATATACATAGAGTTATGATTACAATTAAAGAAAAGCATGAAATTTTAACCAAACTTTCAGATTCGGAGTTTGGAAGTATGTTTGAACGACTTTTAGATAATCAAAAATTTTCAAATATTCAGAACGAAGAGACTGCTATTATTTGTGAGCAGCGAATAATGGGTCGTATAACCGTCTTTCTGTTTGTTCTTTATACAAGACGCTTAAGTGGGCTTAATAGTGATGATATTGTATCCATTTATCAAAAAATAGAGGCGTTACAAAATAAATATGCAGCAAATTCTGTTTTCATAGTATCTAGAGATACAATATCTGAGGGGTTCAAGCAAACCTTATCGAAGAATAGCACCAACATTAATCCAACCTATATTGAGAGAGAAGAACTTCTAAGTTTGATAGAAGAGTATTATTCTGATTTCTGGCGTCATGACGACCAAAATCTTTTAGCATATGAAAAACAACTTTTGGACGAATTAGACGAAGATACAGAACTACGAAAGCTTAGTTTCTCTGAAGATAAATATAAGAAAAAATTAGACTTCTTCATTGAACCCCATCTTTCACGTTGCTATGAGGATTTAAGTACGAAGACTATTGTCCGAAAGAAATACAGTGTACATGACGTTATAACATCAAAATCCTCGATTCTTATCCAAGGAGAAGCTGGTTGCGGTAAGTCCACACTGTTGAAAAAGATAGCCAAGAAACTGATAGAGGACAATCCAGGAATAAAGAATGGTAAAAAGAACTTACCTCTTTATATTACGGTTCAAGATTTAATTATTGGAATAAATGATATTAAGACACTTATTCAGGACAAACTTAACATCATACTCGGTGAGGCACCACTGGGAGAGATCAAAGATAAGTATTATATCCACATACTCATTGATAGTATAGATGAGCTTGATGAACTTCAATCAAAGATTTTATCACAACTCCAAGAATTAGAAAGAAAATATGGTGTAAAATACTATATTGCATCCAGAAATACAGACATTATTCAGCAAAATGCAACAGGGTTAGCTGTTGAAGTATATGACATAAGGAGGTATAATCTTGAACAGATTAAACATTTCTTAGACGCATTTTTCTCTGGTGAAGAAGGGAAAGCAAATAATCTATTGTCTGCTCTTAGAGAAAATAAAATAATAGACAAGCTTCCTCTTACTCCTCTAAATCTTTCTCTAATTTCAATCTTATTCGAAGAAAAGGATTTTGAAATTCCCGCAACGATATCTGATATATATGACAATTTCAACGCTTTAATTGTAGGAAGAGCCGTAGTATCAAGCAAAGTTGAATTTATCGATGTATATTTCAAAGAACGTATTCTCTCAATATATGCTTTAGAACTCCTAAAACGTCCAACTCATCAATCTATGGATAAGGATGAGTTTGAGCAATTCTTTATAAATTACTTCAATAACAAATCACTCCCAATAAAAAAAGGCACATTGTCAGATGCCTTAGATTATATAGTCAAGCATACTGGAATATTATTTCTTAAAGATGGAAAATTTGTACAATTCACTCACGCTTCTTACATGGAGTATTATGCTGCAGTTGAAATCTTTAAATTTGATAGAGAAAGAAAGTTAGAACAGAGTTATATTGACAATTTCTATGACCCAAATTGGCAAAACTCTTCAGTATTTTATGCAGGTAAATCAAAAGATATGCCAGAATTTCTACAAAATGTATTGAATAAGGTTAAAAAAGGCCGATATTTATATGATTATATGTCTGGCATAATGGGATGTGGATATTTGATTCAAGCCTTGTACCTTACAGACAACAAAATAAGAAAAGAAGTAATCATAGAATGCTTACGACAATCTCTTCTTTCTTTAGAAGCAATTAAAATATTAGCCATTGAGAATAGATTTCTTTATAAAAATTATAAATTACCTTTAGTTCAAATAATAAACTTCATATATTTCTATGAAATATTCAATTCTATAACTCTTTTAGAGCCAATGAGAATGGCATTTGAAGAGTTACATAAGCGAATGAATAAGTTAGTTGAAAATGGTGATGAAAGTTCATTATTAGAAGCCTCTGGTCTAGGTTATAATTTAGTAGAGTTAGCTTTCACAATGGACTCAAGACGTATAGGTTCTCAAAAGGAGCTCGAAACTATTATAAGTTCAGATTTTATTCTTAAAGATCCAAGTCTTTTACTTCTAACTGATTTTTCCATGGCATTATTAGGAAAAATCAAGTACGACGGATTTAGAAAGGATTTACAAAAGAATGTTTCTACATTGGCTCCAGCTATTAAAGAACTCATAGACCAACCAATTCAGAGACTTCGTTTTACACCTTTAGATACTATTAATCCACAAAAAAAAGTTAAGCTATTGGTTGAAGGAAAAACAGATGCAGAAATTTTGTCGCATGCATATACTGTTCTGACAGGTGGTTTTATGCCGTATTGGTCGATACAACCAAGTGGACGTAAAAAAGATACCGGTTCTGCAGATGAAGTCAAGGAAACCATATTACATTCCTATCCATTGTTAGATAAAGATGATATAATTATTGGAATTGTCGACCATGACCAAGCAGGCTTATCTGCCTATGGATATTTAAAAAATGATTTTGATGAAATATACCATAACAAATGGAAAAAACATCATGACGGAGAAATCCATATGGTCTGTCTACCTGTTCCTGGTGAAATGGATTTTTATTTAAAAACCAGACATGAAGATAACTTTTTTGAGATTGAACACTATTTTGGACATGAATATCTCATCTCCAAAAACGTTATTAGTAAAACAGAAATTATGGATATATATAAAGTAAATGATGGGCGTAAGACAAACTTCTCTAAAGAAATGAACGAAGTTGAAGATCCACATGTCTTTGAACATTTTTTGCACTTATTTAAGTTGATTGATCAAATAACAGGTGTAGACGTTTCATATATTATTTAACCCAAATACGTAACTCATTAACAATAAATAGAAAATCCTCCTACGAATCAAGCGTAGCGTAAAAGGAATACTTAAAATTATAAAAAAGGATGTAGAATTGGTAATTATGACTATATTATATTTCATAAAGATAACATCCAAGATAGTTTTGATAAATTTTAGAGACCATATTTGTACCATTGAATACTTATCTATTTGATATTCAATAGAGTTTATTTTCGAAGAAGTGAAATAATCACCCACCCAAATACACTGAAAAAGGCCGACTTTTGAGAAGTGACATGAACCCCGAAAGTTAGACAAAAAACTTTCGGGGTTTTGTTATGTCAAAAAAATTAAAGAAACATGGCTATGCAGAAAGATTGAAGTATATGCATATGCTTGAGAATGGATGTAGTATTGAATATATCCACAAG
>JAFWZH010000148.1 GCA_017522515.1 Clostridia bacterium | reverse complement strand
TTGTACTCAACGCCCTTTTCTGTACAGATAATGAATTTATCGGCATTGCAGTTTTTTACATAATCAATGATTTCTGCCGTACTGCCGATAAAATCGGATACATCAAGCACTTCCTTTTCGCATTCGGGATGGCTTAGTATAAGCGCTTCAGGATGCTTCGTTTTTGCTTTTAACACTTGACCGCAGGTAATCTTAGCGTGTATCGGACAAAAGCCGTCGTTAAGGATAATATTCTTTTCAGGTACTTGCTTGGCAACAACCGATCCAAGATTTTTGTCGGGAATGAAGAATATATTTTTACTGTCAAGTGCTTTTACAATCTTAACGGCATTTGAGGATGTAACGCAAACATCACTCTGACATTTCAGTTCAGCTGTTGAATTAATGTAGCACACAACTGATAAGTCGCCGTAAGCATTTCGTATTTCTTCTATTTTACCCTTCTTTACCATATGTGCCATAGGACAATCGGCGGTAAGGTCAGGCATAAGAACTTTTTTATCGGGATTCAGAATTTTCGCACTTTCGCCCATAAAGCGTACACCGCAGAAAACTATTATATCAGCCCTTGTCTCCTTTGCTTTTTTTGCAAGATAAAATGAATCACCCACAAAATCGGCAATATCCTGTGCTTCATCAGGTGCATAATAGTGAGCAAGAATAACTGCGTTTTTTTCTTTTTTTAGTTTAAGAATTTCAGCTTTCATTTTTTTGCTTCCTTGATAATATTTTATAGCGTTGGAAATTATATCACTTCACTTTACATCTGTCAACTTATCTGTAAACTTTTTTATTGTAGTAAAAATAATAGCAGGAATACCTTACTAAGTAAGATGTTCCTGCTATAAGTAGAGTTTTACCGCAAGTCAACCGTAGCTTCACCTATTAAAACGTAAACTTAAAGGTATTTTTTCCCTTTCTCGGAATCTCATATTCATCCGGAAGCTCAGGTCCGCAAGAGTGAGAACCTACGCCTCTCATTGCAAGGTCAATACAAACATTTACAAAATCGTTTTCCTCAAGCTCAAAGGAGTGAAGCGTTTCGCAAAGCTGTTTTGTTGTATAGGGGTTTACTGAAAATGAGAAGGGTTGTTCTGCCGTTATCTTGAACAAATCCTTTACAGCCATATATTTGCAGGCATCAAGATGACATCTGCCAATCCAATGAGGTACAAGGTCACGGTCATTGTCCGTGAAACGGATAATGTTGAAGTGCATCGGTGTGCGAAGAACCTCTTTACCGTCTGCCTTAATAGAAGTGATTTCACCTGTATGCTCATTAACTTCGATATCAATCGCTGATGAGAACTTATGAGTGTCAACTGGTTTATTCACAGCTTTAAAAATGTTATGAAGGTACCGCCTATGCAGTACATCGTTTCTTTGCGAATCGCTGCTGCAAAGGGATACCTTGAAAACAGTAATAAAAATATAGCTGAAATAGCAGCCACTGTCGGTTATGACAATGCGCTGTATTTCAGCCGGTTGTTCAGAAAATATACGGGTATGACACCGAGTGAATATAGGAAGAAAAACAAGGTAAATTCTCAAAATAACGTCAAAAAATAATTGTAAATCATCTTTGTTTGCTTCCTTTTAGTTTATTATTTGGTTTTATGTTCATCCGTATTTGAAGCTTTCTTTGTTAAGTCAGCAAGAATATTTTTGTATAACTCATACGTGGCTTCACCGTTATGATAAACAGTAAAATAGGGATCTGTTGATAATGCTGCCAATGTGATTAATTCAAAAAACTTTTTCATTTTTAATTACCTCCGTTGTAAATATTATTTAGGCAGATGCTCTCAATTTATTTTGAGGACATCTGTTTTAATTTGTACTCTTTACAGGAATCAAGCATAGCAAAAAAGTGTTCTTGCAAGGTCGTATACCGGCTCATGACTTTTAAGGTGTCTTACAAATCCGAGAGAGCATATAAAGGAAATTGCATCTTTTGTGCTTCTCGGATTCCATACCTTCTTTTGAGAAACATCAACAAATTCACATCTTTCGGAATCGGCAAGATACTTAAGACGCTCATTCAATTTAGCAATTAACGAATCATTATCATAATTTTTAAGTGATACAATTGCTATATAGCAGTCTCTGCTTTCAGATTTAATTTTGCAAACAAGCTCTCTGTAAAGCCCCAAAAACTTATCCGGATTGTTTTCAAACAAATCGAGGTCGTTTTCACCGATATGAAGAAGCACTGTTTCGGGAGCAAGAGGTGCTACACTGCTTAAATAAAGCTCTGCGGCATTTGCAATGCTGAGATTTTCAAAGCTTCTGTTATAATAGTTTGAACCGAGCTCAAATGCCTGTCTTAACTCACAAAGAGGAATATCCTTATCTTCTTTGCCGCCGAATATAACTGTTCCGCCTTTTTCTGCAAGGTCGTTGAGTGCTGAATACTTTTTAATTTCTGTCATTTTCAATCTCTCCTTATGCTTTCTTCTTGTCAAGTGTTGAATTTCTGAAATAAATTACAAGATTAAGAAGTACTATAGCAAGATTTAATACATACGCTGCAAGAACATAGTTGGTCTGTCCCGTAACAATCTTAGCTGTAATACCTGCCACATAACCTATTATTATAAGAAGTATGAAAGGCAGGCTTGTACCCTTTGCTGTTTTTGCATTGTATGCTTTGATAAGATTCATCGGCCAGGAAAATCCGAAGCATAAAAGCATAACTGTTTCGAATATTGAACCCATATAAAATCGCTCCTTTGTTTTTTGTTGAGCCAAGAATATCACAGTTTTTTCTCATATACAATTATTCAAAAGTTTAAAAGAAATTTTTTTGTTTTTTTCATTTATTTTACTTTCAAAACCTTTTCAAAAGGCAAAAATTCTATTATTATTACATCATAAACTAAAATGAAAGAAGTCTTTTATATGCCATTTAAAAGAAACAACCAAAAAAACGAGAAAGCCACTCTCGGCAATATACAAAAAATGTCTTTTCGTTTTCAGATTATACTTATCGTCACCCTTGCTTTGTTTTTAGGTTTTGCAGGTTCTTTTATAAATGTGCAATTTGAAATAGAGCGCCGTGACCAGAATCTTCAGAATGTGGCAGAAGCTATCGCAAAGTCACCACTCGTTGTAGAAGCAGAATACTCAAACATGGATTCCTATCCTTTGCTCAAGGAATATCTTGATTCTCTGTGTGATACTCTTAAAGATATCGATGTTATCTCTGTTGTAACAAAAAAAAGCACTCGTCTTTACCATTCAAACGAAGAGCTTATCGGTACGGTTTACGACGGTACAATACCTGACTTTAAAGAAAAATCACGAGATTACTATACTACTACAGACAATGGTCCGTCAGGCACGCAAAGACGAGCATATGCTGCAATATACGACGAAGAAGGCAACTATGCGGGCTTTGTTATGGCAATTATGCTTATGAAAAATATAAAAAATGAAACGATTCAAATTATACTTACCTTTATTCTTATTACTATTATAGCAATTCTGATTGAGCTTTTTATCTCTGCAGAGCTTTCAGATAAAATCAAAAAGAGTCTCTTAGGATATGAGCCTGATGTGTTTACATCCATGTTCCGAATGCGTGACAATATTCTCGAATCTCTTGACGAAGGCATAGTAGCTGTTGACAAGGTAGGTAAAGTTCAGTTTATAAATAAATCAGCCGTTGAAATGCTTACAACTGACGGAAAAGAAGATTCTTTCATCGGAAAATATGTAAGTAATTTAAGTAATACAATTCCTGC
>JAFWZH010000147.1 GCA_017522515.1 Clostridia bacterium | reverse complement strand
TCAAGTCCACCTCTATGACCTATACCTAATGCCTGAATTTTCCAAGCTCCGTTGTATCTATATAATCTACAAAATTCAACAGCATGATCAGCAGAGAAATCTTCGGTTAAGTCATATATATATTCTTCTTCTCCCATATTTTCTTTTCCAGGACGATATAAGCGAACATATGCGCGTTCAACCTGACCAAAATTCTGTTTTCTCTTTTCATATTCATATATGCTCACACATATTATGATTTCTTCAATGTTAGGGTTTACTTTTGACAAATCAATATCCATTGTTTCATCATCACCATCATCAGAAGTCGAACCATCTTCATCATCCAAAGAACCTATCACAGACATTTCTGGATCAACAGGGCGGGATTCTTGTCGCATTTTATCATTGTTGTTTCCCCAATACGATGCATTTACAATCGCCAAAGGTTTAATAAGGTTGCCACTGGAGTCTACTTTTAATCTACTTTCTGAATTATAGAAAACAACATAATCATCTCCTATAACTTTTTTTGTTTTATCAAGCATGAAAGCTGATACATCAAGATCAAAATCATAATCTGATATATCTTCGCGCACATCCCAACCTAATCCAATATGAAATAGATTCAAATTATTTAGTCTATCACTTTGACCTTTAACAAGATTTAGTCCCATAATTAATTATATTTTTTATACATATACAATTTTAATCTCCTTTGAATTGCAAGTTATTCTGTGTCACTTCAACACTAGCACAACCCAAAAAATCTATTGATATAAAAAATTTAGATTTCCCTTTCTCACTAGTGATACTACCTTCCAGTCCCTTCAAAGGACCAGATATTACTCGAACTGCATCACCTATTTTAAATTTATTTTCAAACACGACATCTGTTTCTGCATTTTTTAGTAAAAATCTCAGTCGTTCAATTTGATAGTCTGGAATAGCTGTTGCAAATTTGCGTTTATCTTCATCACTGCCAGGAAGTGCCAAGAGTTTGTAAATGTACGATTGATCGCGAAGCCACTCTTCCTCTCGCACTGTTGCACGAACAAAAACCACCATAGGCATAATCAATCGATCAACTTTTTTCTTGCGATCGCTCCATTGGCGTACTTCTTGCTGTGTCGGGATATAGGTTTCGTAGCCAACCTTACCCAATCGGGTCGCAGTTTTCTTTTCGCAATTTACTTGAACAAGCACTGCAATCCAGCGTTTTGGGTACGCTTCGCGGTCGTTTGTCCCATTGACAAGCGATTCTGCGCAAGAATTGAGATTACTTTTGATCGTACCCATAACTCTTGTATTTTTGCATCTCCTAACAGGAGATAATAATCCATAGTGCAAAATTAAGAAAAATATTCCATTTGGACGCACTTAGAACGAACAAAAATTAACATAGGACTAAAAAAGTTTAAGAAACGCATAAGAATGTTTTGCTACTCAATAAAATTTTGATGGCTAAAGCATTATGTTTTAATACTATATTTAAAATTTATATCTCCTGTTAGGAGATTGACCATTTTGCTTAACTTATTTATAGAAAGTTCTACAAAAAAAGGAGTCCCCTTTGAACTCCTCTAAAAAGCATTCTTAGCTTTCATAATAATCTCAATATTTTCTTGTTGGCTTTGTCAATTACCTGTGTTTCCAAAGAGGCCAGATATATCTGTGTAGTACTCTCTGAATCGTGTCCCATTCCTTCGCTGATTACAGATATTGGAATCCCCTCATCCCTAGCAATACTAGCCCACGAATGGCGTGCAACATACATTGTTAAAGGCAAAGTCAAACCTAACTCTTTACCAATCGCTTTTAAGTTATGATTTATAAGAGTCAGAGCATTGTGATACTGCTTTCGAGTATTACCGGTTGGTTCCTTTATAATCGAAAGAAGAAATGGAGAACTCAATGAAGAGTATTGATTAACAATACTCTCCATACAATCTTCCCAACGGATTGAGAGTAATTGCCCTGTTTTCTTTCTTCGGTATGTAAGCACATTAACTTTCAGATTCTTTTTCTGTAAGTATGCCATATCCACAAATGCCATTCCTCGTGTGTAGAAACTGAACAGGAACATATCACGGGCAAAACTCTTGGATGGAGAATAGCTCAAATCCAAATCTTTCAATTTACGAACGAACTTCAACGGAATAGCTCTC
>JAFWZH010000146.1 GCA_017522515.1 Clostridia bacterium | reverse complement strand
CTTACTTGTTACAATACAGAAAAGGGATTTTGCACAGAATTAAGAATTTTGCTGTCATAATTAAGAATCTGTTAAGAAACGGATAAAGACCGTTAAGAAAATAAAAAGTATAATAAAAATACAGGCTGATGCTTGTAAATTTTATTTGATATGGAGTAACAGTTATGAGCAAAAAAATCTTAATTAAAACCGAAAAGCTGTGCAAAACCTTTTCTAACGGTGGATTGCAGCAGCATATTATAAGAAATCTTGACCTTGAAATTTACGAGGGAGATTTTACTGTAATTATGGGTTCATCGGGTGCAGGTAAATCAACTCTATTGTATGCACTTTCGGGAATGGATAAGCCTACACTTGGAAAAATCACATTCTGCGGCGAGGTTATCTCCGACTATTGCAGCGATAAACTGGCGGTATTCCGCAGAAAGCATTGCGGCTTTGTATTCCAGCAAATTCACCTTATGGATTCCATGAGCATTATGGATAACGTCTTTAGTGCAGGACTTCTCACAGGGCAGAAGAAAAAGGAACTTATTGAAAAAGCGAAAAAGCTTTTTGAAAGAGTTGGACTTGATGAAAAACTGCAAAAGAAATTTCCTTCACAGCTTTCGGGCGGTGAGTCACAGCGTGCAGGAATTGTCAGGGCAGTTATAAATGCCCCCGATGTGGTATTTGCCGATGAGCCGACAGGTGCGCTTAACAGTTCCAACAGCGATGCAGTTTTAAACGTGCTGTCAGAGATAAATAACGATGGGCAATCGGTTGTAATGGTTACTCACGATATGAAATCCGCAAGACGTGGAAACAGAATTGTCTACCTCAAAGACGGTGTGGTATGCGGTGAATGTGACCTCGGAAAATATGTAAGCGGTGATAAAGAGCGTCACGAAAAGCTCCGTGCTTTCCTTAAAGAAATGAACTGGTAAGGAGTGCGAATATGAATAAAATTGTTAATCTGATTAAATCAAACATCAGAAAAGATGCAAAGCAGACTATTTCATTCTTTTTTATCATAATATTCGCCTCTGCATTGCTTTATATAGGCTTCATTACCGCAAAAGGCTATCAGAATTTGTGGGATGTAAAAATTAAAGAATGTCAGACTCCGGATATTCTTTCAGTTGTGGAAAGCAAAGACACGGCAGCAATTGAAAAAGCTCTTGACAATACAAATGGAATTAAAAATTATTCCCGTACAGATATGGTTTATACCATTATTATGAATAAAATCGGCGATGAAGAAAATGTAGGAGATATTCTTTTTCAGCCGTACAGCGATTTCGGAATTTGCGACAATCCCAATATGATTGAAAAATCAGAGCATAATTACGAAAATGCAATATATCTTCCTATTGTATGTAAATATTACTGGGATTCAGAGCTTGATACCGAATTCAAGTGTACTATCGGCGATGTTGAATACACTTTTATGATTGCAGGATTTTTTGAGCGAATGATGACAGGCGGAAACGGCGTATACAGATATTCAATGTTTGTAAATGAGAAAGATTATGAGAGAATTTCAGCTAATCCCACATCCCATAACAATACTGCTTATTTCATAAAAATTGATGAAAATGAGGACGAT
>JAFWZH010000021.1 GCA_017522515.1 Clostridia bacterium | reverse complement strand
TAATTACGGCAATGGTATTAAGCTTCACTATTTTTATAGAAATTTTTTAGATATGTGCCAAACTTTTTATTTGCGAACAACAGCTTTTGCACCAAATGTCAGAATTGATGACGCTTTTATTGATTTTCTGAAAAGGAAAAACAGAATATGAAAAAAGAAACAAAGAAAAAATTTTGCATCATTTTATGCACAGTGATTCTTTACCTTGTTTATTTATTCAGTGATTTACCAAGGATGGATTTTATTCCTTCTGTCTTACTTGTCATCATGTTTTTAGCTTTAGGCATTGACAAATATAAGCATCCAAGTATCTAAAAAGAAACAATCAGGGGACGGTTAGCGTGAAGCCTAAGTAATGCTGAGCTGTAAAAAAAGCACAACAAACAAAGCCCATAAAATGAGCAAGAAATTCAATTAAAGAAATGTCAGATTTTTAATCTTTCAATAGCAATTGAATTATCGTAAAAAGTATCATTTTCTATCAGAAAATAAATAAGCTTCAGCATTACTTAGGCTTCACGCTAACCGTCCCCTGATTTGTGCAGTGACAAATACAATAGTCGTGACAGCTTTTGAGGTCGGAGATACAGACGAAGAAAAAACATTGTATGTGTTATTGGCAATATTTTCTTTGAGAGCATTTTTGGAAAAAATAAACGGAGCCGTTGAAGATATGTTTCCATACTTGATATAGTAAAAGAAAGGTAGTTTGCAGAATGAGTATTAATGAAATACAAACAGAGGATTATCTGAAAAAAGCTTCAGAATGTTTATTAATAGTTGAAAATATTATTGAAAATTTCGGCAACAATTTTTCCGGTATCATAAAAGAAAATCAAGAACTTGAAGACAGGCTCTATTGCAGAAAAAGCACAATGCTTATGGGATATTTTAATCCTTGTCCTGTTGAAGATTTGGTTATCCGAAATGCAAACAGAGGTAAAATTACTTCAAAAAACAGAATAGGAAAAGATGTTATTATTTATTATTTTAATAATGATAAAATCAGCATGTGCGAGGATTCATTTTTTACCTATCTTTATTTTTACAAAAATAATGAAAACAATCTTCAAATATTGGGAGTTCCAAAAAGATTATCTTCCGGAGCATTTCCGCAGCTTCTTTTGTGTGCATACGATGATAATAACAGAATAAAGAAATTCACTGTTTTCAATGCTATTTCAGTTAAAAAAAGCATGCTTGCTTTTTCGTTATTTGATTCGGATTGTTTATTAAAGAGTGAGACAACAGAACAAAAATATATGTTTGAATTCATGGAAAAAGAATATATTTATTCAGATAATCGCTTGAAAGAAATGAAAGAAGTTAAACTTAACTCAAATTCTCCAAAAATTTCAAATAACAAATACAAATTTGCTTATGAGGGGGACACCTACGGATTATATACTTATAATGATTTGAATAACTATGTGCCGTTGATAAAGAGGAAATATAATGAATTTCTGTGCCCGCCGAAATATTCAGACTTTGTATAAATAAAGCCTATCAGAGAATGAGCCTGTGGGTTACAAAATGCAAATCTATCAGGGTAGCAAAACCACTGATTTTAATCACCTGATTTTGACCTCTAAAAAGGTGGAAATAAAATGGAACTTAAAACTATACTTTACAGCTACAAGATACGTGATTTCAATATTTCAAAGGACTTGAATTATATTTCGTTTAACAATGGGACACTTTATGTTGCCGACATTAATAAATGCGAACTTCACAAGATAATGAAAAATAATCGCACATATGTAAGTACTTTTTCTGAAGATAATTCTTTTGCAGTATTTTCAGATCATTCTTCTTTATTTGCTTTGAATGATAATTTCAGCAAGAAAAAAGTAATAAGGATGACCGGAAAAGATTCAATGTTTTGGGATTTAAAACCTGTTATTAACAAAGACAGCTTTTATTATGTGTTGCGTGAATATGAAAACTCTGATATTCCCGAGACTTTACATAAAGACCGACCGCAAACAACAATTACCACAGAGTATATTTATCAATACACAATAAATAAAAAACAATTACTCTTTAAAACTAACAATGTGTATATGTGTAACAATGAAATTTACAATGATATTTTATATGAATTGTTTGTTGAAAATCATTGTCAGCCGGGCAAACAAAAAAAACTACACATATATGTTAATAACCTAAAAACCAAAGAAGAAAATGTACTGCATTACTCATTTGACAAAAACATATCACATGTTCACAATGCCGTCGTGCTCCCACAAAAGAATTTATTGATTTGCGTATGTTCCCTAATAAAAGATGACTGCAGTTTTGGGGCTGTTGTTTATTCTCTGGAGCTTGAAACATTCAAGATAGTTAACGAAACAAAATTAGAGCAAGAATTGACGTTAGTTACAGATTTAGTATCACTTTGCAGCGGAAAGTATGTGGCTTTTCAATACAATACAGGTTTTCTGGTAATTAATACCGATAATTTAAGCATAGAAAAAGATATATATTTTCCAAGAATCAGAGGTGTACGTAAATGTGACAATGACAGATTTTGTTTTATAAGAGCATGGGAAGACTATGTTTTGTTTACCCCTGAAGAATCCCCTGAAGATAATATTCTTATAAATAAAATCGAAAAATGCTTTAATGACAACGGACTTGGGAAGTATTTAATAAAATAACGGGAACCTGACAAGGACTTTCATACTAACAGTCCCTCGATTTTTTCACTGATTTTGCCCGAATTGAATAACTCAACCTTATATTTTCGGATAAGAGAAGGAGTGTAAACATGAAAAAGGCTATTCCATTGATATTATTACTTTCAACTTTGATTTTTCCTGTATACTATCTGATTCACTGTGCATCAAACAGTTTTTTGGCGAGAAGGATATTTATTATTTTGCCCATTATTGTATTTTTCATTTCACTTCTTCTCATTCTTATTAAAAAAATCCCATTTACAGCAAAGCTTGGTATATCTTTTGTGTCTGTTTTTATATCTATATGTCTTATATTCGTTAATTGTGCTATATTTCAACCGCTTGAATTTCAGATAACAACCGGCGATGATATATATGTAGCATCGATTTCCAATGAGGCTTTTTGGGATAAAACAGAAAATTATGAATCAGCCGTAACATACTCTTGTTACAGAGCAAGTGCCATACTGAATAGATATACCAATACTTTGATCGTAAAATTTCATGAAGATGATTTTTCGGAAAAACTCAAAGAGGTAAATGATAATTTTGAGTTCTTTGAATATCCCGTGGATGGTTACGGTTCACCTGAGTTTGATTATTACGGCTTCAGCTTCCGTGCCTATAAGCATAAACGGTTTCCGCAAGTAATATCCTTTATCGGCATAAATCACAACACAAATGAAATTGCCGAGGTTTCTGCAAGCACTCCACATGGACCGAACGGAACCTTTGAAGAAATTTTCCTCTATGATTGTTTCTGGGAATATGTTGATGCTTACAGACAAGGCGGCATCTGGAATGTACAGTTTAAATGCCTGTTCGGATAATATCAATCATAGACCGGTTAGTGTGAAGCATTCAAGAGAAGCGGACAACAATCAGGGCAACAATCAGGGGACGGTTAGCGTGAAGCCTAAGTAATGCTGAGCTGTAAAAAAAGCACAACAAACAAAGCCCATAAGAACAATCAGGGGACGGTTCTATGATTGACTCTTCTTCAGAAATATGCGGAACAATCAGGGGACGGTTCTATGATTGACTCTTCTTCAGAAATATGCTAACCTGATTGGAACAATCAGGGGGACGGTTCTATGATTGATTCTTCTTCAGAAATATGCTAACCTGATTTAGAGGTGATAGTAATGCCGAG
>JAFWZH010000145.1 GCA_017522515.1 Clostridia bacterium | reverse complement strand
TACTTTATTCGCGGTTTCAATCTTTCTTGTATCTCGCATGTGGGTATAAATTTCGGTCGTTGTTGTATATTTGTGTCCAAGAACCTCCTTGATTGCGTGTATATCTTCGCCCATATCTGTTGCGAAACTTGCAAACGAATGGCGCAAGTCGTGAATACGCATATATGGCAATTTGGCTGTTTGCAGAACCCATGCAAATGGTTTTCGCAAATCCAGTTCTGATTCTTCAACCTTTGTGCTTTGGCGCAGGGCTGGGAATACATATTTGCTGTCCGCTGGACTTTCTTCCAGTGCCTTTTGTAGTTCTTGAATTGCCAGTTGGCTAAGGGGAACTTTTTTGGCCTTGGTTTTACTGTCCTCTAAATTTAGTCTGTGATTATCAAGGTCAAGTTCAGATTTCTTTAACTTTGTGATTTCGCTATGCCGGCAGGCGGTTAATGCGATAACTTTAATTGCTCTGAATGCTCGTGTATTAAATTTAGATTGACCGTTTATGCCTTGTTCAACTGCGTTAAAGAATGCGCGATATCCTTGTTCATCTAATACGGCATATTCAATTTTCTTGTTTTTGCCTTTCTCTATCAACTTGCAAGGGTTGGAATTGACGGGCAGGTATTTATATCTTTCGCACCAATTCCAGAAAGTAGATACCAGCGCAATGTGATGATTGGCAGTTGAAGCAGATGTGCGTTTGCGTATATCGTTGTAAAAGTCAATCAGTTTTGGCAAATCTAATTCGCATATAAATGTTTTGCCCAGAGTAGGTTTGATACTATTTTCTATTATTCCTTTGTCAGACCTCTGAGAACTTCGCTTTTTATTTATGACTATGTACTTATCCCAGAATTCATCTAATAATTCTGAAACAGTTTTGCGATTACGCAATTCAATCTCTTTGCGTTTTGTTTCGTCTTGCAACTCTTGCATGGGGTCGCGGCCATCAGATACCATCTGGCGATATTTTAATGCTCTATATCTGATGTCCTTGATACTGAAATCCGTATATGACCCCAAACGAATGTTGCGTTGGCGGCGAGTGTATTTAAGTGTGTAAGACAGATAGAAAATTTTTCTTCCTGTGCTTGCAGAATATCTTAAATGCAGACCGTGTATTTGTGTATCGGTTATTTGCATATCTGATTTAGACTTTAATGACCGAACATAATAGTCGGTTAGTGATTGTCTAAAATACTTACAGCCTTTCATTTTTCAATGCCTTTTGGTTAGTTGCTGTGATCTGCCTGCTGGCATTGAGCTGGCAATCTGGGACATAAAAAATTGAATGTCCAGCGAAAAGTTTTTTTATTTAGTTTCTATCTTTTTTGCGTTTAACCATTCATCTATATCACTTTTACGATAACGCACCAGACGGTCGTTCAAACGAACATAATTAGGTCCGGTTCCAGTGCGGCGGTATTCGTATAAAGCCGCTTCGGATATTCTTAGATAGTTAGATACTTCTTTTGCGGTCATCATTTTTTCTAAATCCTTTGTTTCCATGTCTAATCCTTTTGGTTGTTCTACACTATGAATTATATTTGGTAAAAATAGAAAATCGCGGCAAAGGGCTACAAAGTGCTACAAACATTTACAAATGCCGAAAAAAATAAAGTGAATTTTGTATTTAATCTGATTGCGTTTTTTCTTTCGGCGGACATATTGCGTACATAGACAAATTATATGCTTATGAAAGGCGCGGATTTCTGCGTAGCTCATGCGGACAAATTCCTCAGCGCTGCTAAATCATAATCCCCAGCCCTAGATTTGTATTGAGTGCTGTTGAGTATGAATAACCTAGGTTTTCCGCAACATTGACCGAGGTTAGGATTTGTAAAATTTTGTTGCGAGAATGATTAAGATTGTTCTAAACTGTTGGATAGTT
>JAFWZH010000144.1 GCA_017522515.1 Clostridia bacterium | reverse complement strand
TAACGCCGATAAAATCGAAGCCATATAGCGTGAAGGCTCTTCTAAAAATCTCATCATATCGCCTTCTCCAATCAATCTTTCTATTTCATCAAATAAATTATTAGCACGAATTACAGGCGTTTCATAAGAAACTGCCTCTGCTAATATTTTTTCTATCATGTGGGACCTGCTACATTCGTTAACTCTCGCCAATTTATCTACAAGTTCTACTACATCGTCATTTAATACCAAACTATAAACTGATTTTGACATACCCCTCTCCTTTTTTCATATATTATATACCCATTTTATAATTTTGCAAACGTTTTTATATAATTTTTCTTACAATTTAAAAAATAAAAAACAAGTCCCTGTAAATATCTAAAATATCTACAAGGACTTTATTTCTTATTTATGGAAAGATACGGTTACGCTTGTTCCTAAACCAAAATCGCTTTCAATGGAAAGCTTTGCATTATACAACACGCAAATATGTTTTACAATGGCAAGCCCTAAGCCTGTTCCGCCCGTCTTTTTTGAATGTGATTTATCTACACGGTAGAATCGTTCACAAAGTCGCGGTAAATGTTCCTTTTCAATACCTAAACCCGTATCAGAAACTTTGATGGATACTGTTTCCTCGTCTTCCGTGATTAGAACGTCGATTTTACCATTTGGTTTATTATAATGTACTGCATTGGAGCAAAGATTTTCTATCAGTTCGTAAATTTTCTTACTCTCTGCCGAAATCACACCTGCGCCATTGATTGTAACCGTCAAATTCTTTTCCGCTATTTCACCCGAAAGTTCCGCTACTACTTCTTCCGCCACTTCTTTTAAGTTCACGTTCGAATAAGCGACTTCCACTTCTTCGCCTCTTTCCAATTTGCTCAATTTCAGCATATCGGAAATCAAAGAACCCAGACGCATACTTTCTTTATGAATACGCTCAATCTGTTTTTTCGAACCTTCATCAATCGTTTCTTTTTCCAAGAGAATTTCCGAAAGCCCTTGCATTACCGTAACAGGCGTTTTTAATTCATGTGAGGCATTTGCAAAGAAATCGCTCTTTTGTTTTGCCATCGCTTTTTCTTGCGTCACATCGGATAATATGACGATGGACGCCACGTTTTCATCGGCAATTCTTCTAATAACGACCGATACCAAGAACAAGTAAAGCCGTTACACCGGATTTGCCACTTTGCTCATTATGTTACCGGTTTCTTTTTGAATGTCTGCTTTCGACGTCGTTTTATAAACTTTGTTACCATCCACTTTCATTTCAAGGAAGTTCCCGTTTCCGTCGGTTACGACTTTATCGAAGGCTTCTCTCGTACCACTACCTTGTTCACGGGCTACTACCGTGATGTTCTTTTCTCCACCGCAAGCGGTGAGACCTACTGCCCCCGTAACAAGGAGCAACATTGAGAGTAAAATTGTTAAAGGTTTTTTCATTTGATTTTTCTCCTTTCTTGAATTTGCACCTTTATTATACTGCGGAAAAATATATCAAACTATCACTTTTCCGTTTGGGTTATGTAAAGTTTATGTAAAGATGAAAAAAATCGCAAAATATTTTGAGATTTTACCGTAAAACTATTGACATCGGCATATGATGTAAGTATAATATATAGCAAGTTAATATTTCAAACCGTTGAAGCGGAGATAACGGCAATAATGCCTTTACAGAGAACCTGTGGTGCTGAGAATCAGGTAAGAAACAAGTTGTCAAATGGACCGCTGAGGGTGCAGTCAAATGGAATTTCCCAGAGTATTCTGCAACGTGTTGGCATACGTCAGTTGCCGGGGATATGTTGGTATCCTGCTAAGTGCACGGGTCATTCCGTGAATCAAGGTGGCACCGCGGATAGTGTCGTACTGTAAATGTACCTATTCGTCCTTGACAGAGTGTATATTTCTGTCAAGGGCGTTTTTGTTTTATATGAAGGCTCCTTTGACGGAAGATATAAGTCAAAGGAGCTTTTTCCTGTATTAAGGAGGTAAATAAAATGATGACAAAACGCTGGTGGCGCTCCGTGCGCCGAATATATGAAATCAAACAGAAAGAGATTGTAAACCCAAAACCAACCTAATACAAAACTTATTTATGGAGGAAACTACAATGAAATTTAACAATATTGATTTTGATACCTATTTTAAGAACTATCCCGACACCAACGGCTACTTTGGCAAATACGGTGGCTCCTATATCCCGCCCGAACTGCAGGTCGCTATGAATGAGATCAGCGAAGCATACCAGACCATCTGCAAGTCCCGCAAATTTATCAACGAGCTTCGCCGTAT
>JAFWZH010000143.1 GCA_017522515.1 Clostridia bacterium | reverse complement strand
TCGGATTTGCTTGATGAAACTGTGGAATATGATATATATTTGCTTGATGTTTGTATGCCGGGCATCACGGGTATGAGCTTAGCAACAGAGCTTCGTGCAAAGCGCATTGAAAGTCCGATAGTGTTTTTAACTTCATATTCCGATTACGCGGTACAGGCGTTTGGTGTGAACGCAACACACTATATTGTAAAACCATACACAAAAGAAGAATTCTTCAAAGGTGTAGATAAAGCACTTGCGGCTATTAACATCAATTCACCAAAAACCATAAAGCTAAAAATTGAGGGCGGATATAAAACCATTCTTGTTTACAATATTGTATGGAGCGAATCAAACGACCATTATCAGATAATATCACTGTTAAATGGTGAAAAACTTTCTGTCAGAATTTCTGCAACCGAGCTTGCAGATAAACTCTCTCCTTTCGGATGCTTCTATCAATGCGGAAAAACATATATCATAAACCTTGATTATATTGATAAACTGTCGTCAAATTCTGCAACGTTGACAAGTGGCGATAATTTAGTTATTCCGAGGACTGCGTTCAAGGGCTTGCAGACTGCATATTTTGATTATTTCGGAAGGAGGTAAGCTGATATGAGAGAGATAGGCGTTGTTGAATTTTTACTTTTGATTTTATCTGTAATTTCTCATGTTGGAATGTCGCTTTTTCTTGCGAAGCCACGCTTTAACAGAGTTGTAACTGCACTTATATGGCTTGTATTCAGTATTGTGTTTTTAGGTTTGCCGGCACAGCATCCCCGTGAGAATTTCATTATCTCGCTTGTGCTTAACGGTGTTTTGTTCTTTTTCACAACGAAGGGAAAGCCGTCGGTAAAAGGCTTTCTGTTTTTAAGTTATGTATGTATATACACCTGCTTTTCTACAATGGTTACTTATGTAGCGGCAAGGCAAATACCACTTGCAGCTAAAATCATATTCGTAATTCTGACTATGGTTGTGCTTCAGCTTTTACTTTACTATCTGCTTTTGCCCAAGTTTAAGCGATTTAGTGCATATATAAATGGTGGATGGGCAAAATATTATGCCATTGTAATAGCTTTCTTTATTATGATTGCGGCACAGTCCATATACTTACCGGATGAGCTTGCACTTTCAAACGCACAGTTTATCTATTTTATGCTTACAGTTGCATCCTTCTTTGTGGTGTATGCTTCGCTATTTGCAAGTTTGCAGGATGCGGTCAATTATGAAAAAGAACGACGGAGACAGCTCCACTCTGAACTACTTATTTTGCAGGTGGAGGCACAGGAAAAGGAAATCGAATATGCAAGGCAGTTTAAGCATGATATGCATCATCACTACGATGCACTTATGTCTTATGCTTCTGCCGGAGAAACGGAAAGAATAATTGACTACATTAAACAATACATGGAACAAACTGCTTCTTATGCACCAAAAACATTTTGCGAAAACCATACAATCAACAGTATTTTGGGTGTTTATCAGGAAAAAGCAAAAAATAAAGGTATAGATTTCGAGGTGCAGGCATCAACACGCAAAACACTTGGCCTTGCTCCCCCTGATATTGTAACGGTGTTTGCCAATGTCATCGAAAATGCTTTGAACGGTGCGGAACTGGCACCTAAAAACGGAAGATATATAAAACTTGATATATTCCACAAGGGGAAGAAAATCGTTCTTAAATGTTCAAATTCCTGTGATTTAGACCTTGACTTTGATGATATGCCCGAGCAAATGCGAAGCACAGGCATCAAAAGTATATGTTCTGTGGTTGAAAAACATAATGGTAACTGTCGATTTGTGGCAGTTATGCTTGAAGGTGGAACAAATTCTATTGATGCTGAGTTATCAAAAATTAAAAAACAAC
>JAFWZH010000020.1 GCA_017522515.1 Clostridia bacterium | reverse complement strand
ATAGCTGTATGTTCCCGCTTCGGTTTCAAGTGAGCTTACCTGTGACGTAGTTCTGTTTCCGCTGATTGTGCGGTAAGTATATTCTGACTTCAACCATGTCAGTTCCGTTGTTCTTGTATCGGCAGTATAAAGCCTTCCGAGCTCGTCATAGTTGTAACTTCTTGTCCAGCTTCCATTCCACCATTCGGAATATATGGCATCGGGCATGTGTCCGTCCTTGGGATTTTTGTACCCAACATCAAGTATATTTTCCCCAAGCTCTGTTTTTGCAGTTATTCTGTTTAACCTATTGGTTCCATTCTCATAGGTGTATACCAGTGATGATTTCAGGTTAAATTTATATGGCTCGTCATCTGCAAATTCTTTTACGGACAATACGGTCAGTAAAAATCAAACTTAGAAACAAGGCGGAGAGCAGCATCTCCGCCAATAAAAACACAAACGTGAATATTATTCACAACAATAAAACAACCCTCTAATAGGTTTTTTCTGATAGCTTCTACTAATCTAACAAAATCTCCCAATTATATTCTGAGATAAGCGTATTAATATGATACTTTTTTCCGAAACCTTGCTTCTTAACAAAATCATAAACCTCTTTTTTATCAAGGTTACACATGTTACATACCAACAATAATTCTTCAGGAGTATAAAACATAAATCTATTATAATCACTGCACATGTACTCAAGAAACTTGTTTTTATTCAAAACAAATGGTGACCAATGGGCATAATTAATATCAAAGTATTCATCGAGTTGCTCTACGGTAAATTCTTCATATTTAAACACACTTGTATATTTGTATGCCAATTCTCTGTTTTTTCGTATGTCGCTTCCAACAGTGTCCAAATCACAATCCAACGGAACTTCTGGATTAGTGGGATACCAAAATATTTTTCGGCAATCCAAATATCCTGCAAATATTTGACGTCCAAGGGCTACAATCTGTCCTCCTATTTCACAAGTATATTCCCTTCCATACGAACTATGATTCATATAAAATCCTACTGCATAATTATCATCAAGAAACTTATAAAAAAAACTATTCTTTGACCTAAACCCCATGCTCTTTAATTTTTCCTTATGGTAAGCTCTGCATTCATCTTTTGTCATTTTATCCTTCACTCCACTAAAAATACATATCAAGCACTGCAATCCAATCATCAAAAACAGCACCCATTGTTGTTAAATAATTTGTCATCTGTTTAACAGCACTGCCAAAATTCTTAGGATTTGAAAAAGATTCTATTCCTCGGAATGTACAAACAGTTTGTCCGTATAAGCATATATTTTTTTGGAATAATATTCAAACATAAGTTTTGCTGTAAGAATATTTATCACGACAAGCAAATTCGGAAGCCATATTATCCCTGAAATATCAGAAGCTAAATACTCACCCAAAAAAACAAATACGATATCAACTGTCAGAAAAACGGCTGTAAAAATAATCAATAATAGAATTCTTGCGAAAATGTCAATAAGACATTCAACCGAAATAGTGTTTTCTTTGAGTGTAATTCTGATTGATGGGATATATGAATTTACCAATAATATGTATTCTGCTTCTGTTTTTTTCTTTAGATAAAATTGCTTATCATTTTTTTGTTTAACAGAATACTTAATCCCATTGATATCAATATCACAAGAAGCGGAAAAGTTTACAGAAACAAGCATATCAGAGTTTTTTTGATATTCTTTTTTTTCTATACAAAAACATATCAAATTCCTCCAAACATTTTTATTTCCATTATTGCACTCCTGCGTATTTCTCTTTCAGTCAAGCTGCTTTCTTTTTTGTGTACAATAGGCTTCACTCAAGAATCTTATCTTCTCCTACCTTTTTATGCATCTATTATACCATAAAGCACTGCATTTATTTTTCTATTTTGCTAAATGAGAATTTAATTAGACTTTTTCAGTGTTTACAAACCATCCCGTGATAGGTTTTGATAAGTTTCAGTGGATTCAACCATCCCATGATAGTTTTTTTCTACCACTTTAATTGAAAGTAATTTTTTTGTTCTTTTGGCTTTGACATACTCATAAATTTCGCCGACTTCCAAAGTTTCATAATCAAAATGATTTTTGCCGGATACATAAACACTTTTCAACTCATCTTCACCAATATCAAAATACAGATGATATGAATACTCTCTTTTTTTGCATTCTACATACGTACCAATATATGTTTCAGGATCACCGCAAAATATATCCAATGAAAGATATCCGCAATATGAAAACAACAAAGCAGCCATAACAAATGCAACACTCATACAAAGTTTATTCTCTTTTTTCTTTTTTATATTATGTTTTACAGAGCGAAAAAACATAAACCCGACACTACTAAACAACAATGCAAAAATCAAATATGGCACAATAGATGAAACAATGTATAACATATCAAAACACCTCCACGCTGCTAAAAATACCAACAAAAAAATCTATTACGTCTTCTGTTCTTCTAATTACATTACCAATTATTCTCATTGCAGTATATGTTTCTTGTCTTGATATATTAGGTAAAAACTGTGATATTTTATGCTTAAACTGTGAATAATTTCCAGGCATATACTGTTCAAGAACAGAATGAATTTTATATGAAAACAATTCAGCAAGTATACTCATAAAAGTTGATATTGCAATTTTTTCACCATCAATATCATTGCCCAAAATTATATTATCGACAACAAATGGAACTGCTATATTTATCAATATTCTACTAGCAGCATTAACAACTTTTCCTCCTGGAATAAATGCTGTTAGTATTCCAGCTAAATAAGAGCCTAAAGAACTTGTAGGCTTAAATATATCAACACCTTGTGCTCCAGTAAAATAGTTAGTTATAACATCTGCAATATATACACTCAAAAAGCCAAGAAAACCATTTAAAACTACTGAGCCAATTTTATATAAAACTGCAGAAACACTATGTCCGGTCTCATCACTATACATAACAGGATTATTAAGACAATATGCAAACATATTGTAACCAAGTATTCCCTGCCCTGTAGAAACATAAGTATCCGCACTCAGGAATCTGCAAATTTCCGGCACATAATATCTTGTCTGCAGGAAATAGAAGCCGGTTTCAGTATCGTAGTAGTAGCCTCTGTATCTTATGGGATTTATTGCACTGATGTTTACTCCGCTGGTGTCGGTTGTTGCGAGGGTTCTGCCCCATGCGTCGTAGGTGTATGTGGCGACTTCGTTGCCGTTTGCATTGAAGATTGATATTACGTCGCCTTGGAGATTCTTTATATAATAGTATGCTGTGCCGTT
>JAFWZH010000142.1 GCA_017522515.1 Clostridia bacterium | reverse complement strand
GAGGATATTAATGCTGCTCGCACAATACCCACACATTCGTTGGAGTTGAAACAGGTAGAACTTCCTGTGGATAAGGATGTCAACCCCGATGATGTAGAGGATAACTTTGAGCCTCAAAAGGGTTTGACCGAAGAGGATATGCAAGAGTTGATGGAGCCTGAAGGTATTATGCCTGACCCTGATTTTGACACCTCTATGACCTATGAGGAGATGAACAATATGGTAGATGTGTTGAACTCGGATACACACTCTGATGAAAATGGTCTTCGTGCAGCTCAAACGATATTTCATAAGTTACCAGGCACTGAATTACTGCGACTCATTGAAAATGAACTTGCCGACCAGCAAAAGATTGATAGATTGCTTTTCGATTATTTGGATGAGTTCGGCAGACCTCTACCGGAATCCAAAAGACGAGAGCGAAAAATCAAGGATTTTAATATCAAAAAGTATGTATAACCTAAAACCTATAATGTTATGAATGTATTTGCAAATGTAAGTGAAATGTTTAATCTACTTCCATTGGCTTGGGGTGACACTCCATTACCTAATAGAGGTGATATAGTTAATTTGGAGGGCTTTTTGACTCCTGAAGCTAGACTGCAATTGGCTAAACAAGATGCAAACTCACTTTGGCCCAATCGAGGATATGAGAGAATGAGTGTTCTAGATGCTATCGGATATGAATCTTGGGTGGTTGTTCGGCGACATTACTTTAGAGATGTGTGCACAGGTGAAGTTGATATCTGGCTCTCCATAAGACAAGAAACATAATAGATTCTTTCTATAATTCATTAATCGTTTTTTTTACTTGCTCATATTTTTCTGTTGGCTGGCACTCCGATGTGAATCGTGGTGCCAGCGTTTTTATGAGTATTCAGCTATTCCAATTAAAAGTAAGGCAAGTATCGTAATGCCTCGCGCATTATGATTCTTGCCTTGCTATGTTGAGCCCACTATGAGCCAAATGTGAACCCTTTGTAAAATTAGATAATCACAATGTAATCAATATATTAAACTAAATCACAGGTAAAAGTTCTCGGATTTTTGAAACCTTTATGAACCCTTTGTGAGCCAATCAAAAATGCACGCATAACATCAAGGATAGTTTATCGCATATTATCCAGTGTGCAATATATTATATATAAGCATATTGAATACTGTTTTGCGGCTCGATTTTGGTCGGAATAAAAGCGTTTTTTTCCGACCTAGACATCAGAACACAATTCTATTTCCATAAACAAGCACTTTTTCAGATTTCTACTTCCATAAATCAAGTAAAATGGTGTGCTAAACTTCCATATTTTATAGGCCAAGAGGAATGAAAACGAAATTTTCCAAACAAATAAATTGCCGAAAAATGAAAAAATCCAAAGAAATAATTCCTATCTCTCAAATCTTTCACGTTAAAACCATAGCATAGTTTTACGCGCATTCGATAAGTCCTAAGGTTTTGCTTGATAGAAAATTAAATGCTGTTTGAAGCCTCGTTTTTAGTCGGAATTATTGCAGATTTTTCCGACTTCATATACTTGTATTTATACTGATAAACGGGCAAAACTTGTGATTTTTGTAAGTTTTTGCCCGTTTGTGATTTTGTAAAGTATTGAAATTTATTCTAATACATCTTTTTACCCTGTTTTTTTGAACGCTTCTTATTACTATTCAACTGACTTAATTTACAAGAACATGGTCATATAAACAGGTATGTAATCTACGCCATTTTCTCGTTTGTAATCCTTTGTGTAAATCACATATTTGTTCATTATTCGATCTGAGAACTTAGTACAAAACTCATCCAATGATTTGTGGGACTTATATCCAGATGATTTAACTTCAACAGGAGAAATTTT
>JAFWZH010000141.1 GCA_017522515.1 Clostridia bacterium | reverse complement strand
TATAGCACAGATACATAATTATGTGAGTGATGTAAAATATTCGGCGGAGGTGAAACATCGATTTATGACAGTGGGTGAGTGGTTTGACAGGCATCGTGCTATGGCTGAAGCAGAAGCTTTAGAAAAGGGACTTGCAGAAGGACGAGAGAAGGGCCTTGCAGAAGGTCGTGAAGAAGGTCGTGAAGAAGGTCGTGCAGAAATGACTCAAGAAATGGTAAAGAGAATGTTGAAGAAAAAGAATCCTTTTTCCTACGAAGAGATTGCAGAATTGACCTCTCTTAGTGTGGCTGAAATTGAAGCGATAGCATCTCAACTGGATTAATTACGCGTGAAATGATTTGGAAAGAATAATAGGGATTGCATTTTTTGACAAAAAGAGATATTATTTTATTAACATAAAAATTTTTTAAGGAGAAGTGTGTTATGGATATGGTTAAAAAGTATTTTCCACAGGCTTTTAAGGCAAATGATGTTAAAAGCTTAATCATTGCATTGTTGATTTATGCAGTGCTTGCAGTAGTAGGCGGCTTTATTATCGGCTTACTGGGCATTATTCCGATTATCGGTTTTATTGCAGGTATACTGGGCTGGTTGTTGGAAATCTACTGCACTATCGGTGTTATTCTTGCAATCCTGGTATTCTTAAAGATTGTAAAATAACAAGAAAAATTACATAAGTATAAAAACATAGGCTATAGCTCCGCTAAAAAACGGCAGAGTTATAGCCTAGTTTTTTTGTCTGATTGTGTCTTAAAATGGGAGTTATCTGTCGAAAAATAGAAGGTTAGATGCTGGAATATCCAATGCATCAGCAATATCGAGTAAGGTGTCTAGAGAAATGGATGTAGGCATGTTAGGGGCTTCGATATTACTCATATGGGTACGACTAATATTGATTTCTTCAGCCAGCCGCATTTGAGTCATGCCTTTTAGCTTGCGATAATACGCAATATTTAAGCCGATCATTTTGTACTCTTGCTTCCGCTTTTCGTCTATGCACATTAAAAATCACCACCTTGCAGAAATAGTTTTTTCACTTTGCGCATAAAAATTCCCGTACGATATCATTTTATGAAATAGTATTTAAAAAATAAACAATCCTATAATATATTTTTGCAAACTCACATATTGCAAATGCAAAATATTAGTGTTATAATGCAATAAAAATGGGGAAAGGATACACGTATGCAAAAGATAAAAAAAATCTGGGATATTATTACCACAGTACTCGTTGGAATTGTTGTTTTGCTGGCTGTTTTACTGGTTGGAGCAAGGGTGATAGGATTGCAGGTTTTTACTGTTTTATCCGGTTCCATGGAACCGGCCTACCATACCGGCTCGCTTATTTACGTCAAAGAAGTGGATGCATTTGACTTAGAAATGGGTGACGTTATTACCTTCATGCTCAACGAAGATACCGTTGCTACACATAGAATCGTGGAAGTCGTTCCTGACGAAACGGATTCTTCTGTTATACGCTTCAGAACAAAAGGCGACGCAAACAATGTAGAGGACGGCTCGCTGGTTCACTATAAAAATGTAATCGGGACACCGGTGTTTACCATCCCGTACCTTGGGTACGTGGCGAGTTATATTCAAAAACCGCCGGGAATGTATGTGGCGATAGCGGTGGGTGCGTTTATCCTGATGCTGTCTTTTATTCCGGACTTGTTTGCCAAGGAAGAGGAAGAAAAAGACAAGGCTTCCGCAATTTAATATCGTATAAGTAATGTCATCGCATCATCTTTACAGAAGAATGCGAAATGGCAACCCGCATGGCTTGCATGCTGCCCGCTGTGGTTCTGCGACTTCTTGTAGTACAGAAAGCATTTGAGGGGAAGCAGAACTGTGCAAAAGCGGG
>JAFWZH010000019.1 GCA_017522515.1 Clostridia bacterium | reverse complement strand
TTTGAAAGAAATGGGAGTCTCTGGTTACAGTATAGAGAATGTTTCTCAAGTACAGGATAAAAATGGAGAATGGCGACCGATAGATTCAGACAAGGATCCTACTGTAATCCTATTACACTATCCGTCAATTCTTGAAGATACTATCAATTATATTCCTCCACGTGTAAAGATTGAGATTAGTTGTCTTTCAATGGATGAACCAACGGAAGTACGACCAATTCGTTCTTTAATCGGTGAAAGTTTTGATGGCGAAGATACTGACGCAGAAAGTCTTGTTAGAACAGTAGTTCCTTCTCGCACATTCCTTGAAAAACTATTTCTTTTGGCGGAAGAATTTCAAAAAGAAAAACCTCGGAGCGTACGAATGTCACGACATCTGTATGACTTGGAAAAACTGATGGATACAGAGTATGGTAAAGAAGCGTTGTCGAATCGCGAACTTTATGATGCCATTGTTGAACATCGTAAGGCTTATTATGCTTTGAAGTATGTAAACTATGATTCACACACCCCATCAACCATCAATTTTACGATACCTGAATCGGCTATGGAGGCGTGGCAAGATGACTATGCCGATATGAGACGGTTCTTCATCTATGGTGAATCTTTAGAGTTTGATGAACTTATGCAGAAAATGAGAGAGTTGCAAGAAAGAGTGAGGATTATGTAAAGAGTCCAACCACCGAACAAACCCGTACCAAATTACTGAAAATGTAAAAATCAAACTTGTAGGCAAACTTTGATAAAATACTTATCTCCGTCTTGGAGATGGAATTTACATTGTTCCGACAGGTTGTTTGAAGGATTAACAGATTTAAATATAGCAAAAGAATGAAGAAAATTGGATCTACATGGAATTTATGGGATTTGCATATACATACAAATGCCTCAGATGGCAAAGGGACATGTCAAGAAATTTTAGAAGTTGTTAAATCAAAAGGTATTTCCTGTATAGCTGTAACTGACCATCATACGATTGATAATATTGAAGAAATGAAAACATTGGCTAAGCCAATGAATATAACCGTCATTTCTGGTATAGAATTTCGCACAGAATATGGACAAGCTTCTGTTCATATGATAGGACTATTTCCTGATGAGCATAATGGGATAAAATTATCTCCCGAATTCTTGAAAGAAAATGTATTGAATCAGCTAGGGATATCCAGAACATCAATAATTCAAAAAGCAAAGGATTCTGGTTCTCAAAGTAGTGATGAAACCACTTTATTTAAGGAAGGTATGTTTCTTGTTCAAGTTGAATTCAAGAAAGCCGCTGATATAATACACAAATATGGAGGGATAGTAACAGTTCATGCAGGTTCTAAAGAGAATGGAATTGATAGAGAAATGAGACATGAGGGAAGTGGTGTCCGTAATACATCTATTGAATGCTCACTTGGTCCGGTAAAAGAAGAACTATTTAATGAAGGATATATAGACATCTGTGAAATTAAAAAGCCTAATGAAGCAAAATTCTATTTAGAAAAGTTTGGCAAACCTTCAATCACTGCATCAGATGCACATGAACTTAATGAAATAGGAATAAAGCCTTGTTGGATAAAAGCAGATTTAGCATTTGAAGGATTAAAGCAAATCATATCTGAACCAGAGCGTATTAGTTACGAGGAGCCATTACTACTTCAAAGGATAAAAAGAAATCCTGATAAATTCATTGATAGCTTGGAAATAACCAGAGTTGCAGGTGCTTCAATGCCAGAAACATGGTTTAATAATATTCGTATAGATATTAATCCTGGATTGGTTGCTATAATAGGAAATAAAGGTAGCGGGAAAAGTGCTTTAACAGATATTTTAGCATTATGTGCAAACACAAAAAATGAAGCTTTTTCATTTTTGACACCCAATAAATTTAGGATGAATAAGCCATATAATAGATCAAAACAAATTGAGGCAATAATAGGCTGGGCCGATAAATCACATTCGCAAAAGAAAACGCTAGATGAATCTCCTGATATTAATCAACCTGAACGAGTAAAATATATTCCTCAAAATTTTTTAGAAAATTTATGTACGACTGAGGATGATGGCCAATTTGAGAAGGAATTAAAGAAAATAATTTTTCAATATTTAAATCCAGCAGAAAGATATGGTAAAAATGACTTAGACAGTCTTATTAAATATCTTACAACAGAGAATGAACGTTCTTGTCAAAACATTAAAGATAAAATTAGAGAAATCAACACTTCTATTGTCGATTTAGAGTTACAATTAGAACCTAATTATAAGACTAAACTAGAAAATGAACTTAAGTATAAACAAGAACAACTTAGTAATGCACAAAGTGCAAAGCCAATAGAAATTAAGAAACCAGATTTATCAGGGAACCCTAAAGCTCAAGAAGCTAAAACAAAGTTAGAAAAGATACAAAATGAATTAAACGAATTAAATGAAAAATTAGAACAACTACAGATAGAACAAACTCAATTGGTAAAGCGGTTACAAGATTTAATTTCAGTAAAAGAGAACTTATCTCGTTTATTCGAATATATTGAGAATGTGAAAGTTGACATTAATCCAATATTGACATCAAATGACATCAATATTGATGAAATACTTAACTTTAAATACAACCATCAGATTATAGAAATTAAGATAAAACAAATTGAAAGTAGAATAAAAATAATCAATAAAGAATTTAAAGAAGAAAATGAACAAGGACTCATAAATACCATAAAAACTAAGCAAAAAACACTTGTTGACGTTTCCCAAGAACTTAGTGAACCAGAAATAAAATACCAAAAGTATCTTGTTCAAAAATTAGAATGGGAAAAAAGCATTGAAGATATTACGGGAACAGAAGAAAAAGAAGGTAGTATTAAAAATCTTCAATGCAAGCTTGATTATATCGAACGTCATCTTGCTAATGATATTGAAAGCTTAAAAGTTATTCGTAAACAGGAAATCAACAAGTTAGTAAACAAAAAATCGGAAGTCCTTAGAATATATAATAATTTGTTTGCTCCTATTGTAAAATTTGTGGAAGAATATAAGGATGCTTTAAAAGATTATCCGATAGAGTTTGATGCAACATTTGCCATAAGAGGATTTGAAGATTATTTTTTCGATTTTGTCAATCAACAAATTGCAGGTTCATTCTATGGCAAAGAACAAGGATTAATGCGCGTAAAAGATAATATAGAAAATATTAATCTGTTGGATTTGGATTCTATAATAGAATTTCCATCGAGCATTAATGAAGCATTACAGTATGATAAACGAGATGGGGCTAATAATGCACTTCGCAATATAGAAGCTCAGCTAAAGAAAGGTCACACCAAACAAGACTTATACGATTACATTTATAGCATGGATTATATAGTACCATTTTTCCAATTAAAGATGAATGGTAAGCCTTTATCCTCGCTGTCTCCAGGAGAAAGGGGCGCTTTATTATTGCTATTATATCTATTTATTGATATGGATGACAAACCATTAATAATAGATCAACCTGAAGAAAACCTTGATAATGAGAGCGTCTACAAGTATATCGTACATTTTATCAAAGAAGCAAAAAGACGTCGTCAGATAATTATGGTTACTCATAACCCCAATTTAGCTGTAGTTTGTGATGCGGACCAAATTATACAAATGAAAATTGACAAACAAAATGGCAATACAGTATCATATGAATCTGGAGCAATCGAAAATCCTACAATCAACAAAATTATTGTTGATATTCTAGAAGGCACTTATCCTGCTTTTCATAATAGAGATAGTAAGTATTTTGATAAAATAGTTTAATAAAATCGGTGTTCACCTTCACAAGTGAACGCCGATTTTGTTATAACCCAATTGCATTTATTCCATCTATAAAGTCTTGACAGATAGCCACTTTGCGGTGCTTCATATTGGCTTTGAATATGGAGTTGAATAGTTTTTGTTTATGAAAATATACGATACAACATTTCATATTTCTCAGAAGCGAAATCTATATACATATCATATTCCTTGATACCTTTGTTCAGGGCAATCTCATGAAGTTTCCTCTTATCATCTAACGACATATTTGTTCCATAATAAATTGCAGTAGGTTTCAATGTTACACATGTGTTGTTCTCTAATATGATATTTCCCCTTATTGTACTATCTATCAATCTCCACTCCTTCTCATATTCCCATTGACAAGACTTATACAGCACACATTTAATGTGAGATAGTATATCTGGATTGGATGTATTAAATCCCATAAACTTAAGAAACTCCCACATTACATATAGTGTTCCATCATATCTTTTATTGTCGTAAATCACAGGGAATATACCAACGTTGGGAATGCTGTTTAACAAGGTGTCCCTTAAATTGTACTCTAATGCAAACCCCTTATGATAATTTGCATAATGGCTCCACATCGTTACCGATTCTATTGTTTCGGAAAAACAAGAAATTGTTGAGGTTCGTTTATTAACATAATTAACAAGTAGCGGAAATAAAAGATCTACTATATTATTAATTTCTTTTCTCCGGCTTAGAATAAGGGTTTCAATATCTTCTTCTTTTGCTAAGGATAAAATGTATTCTCTCGTCTGCGCAATGTATTCCTTACTAAAATTTTGTTTTACTATATCGGGAAAATCTATTCCTTGCAAAAGAGCTGCCCTAAACCCATTAAAAACATCTTTTGACAATAAAGACTCAAACATTTGTTTAATAGCATCCTTATCGAATCTTAATAAGGTATCATAAGGGTCATTAAACA
>JAFWZH010000140.1 GCA_017522515.1 Clostridia bacterium | reverse complement strand
GTGAGACAGTTCGGTCTCTATCTATCGTGGGCGTATGAAATTTGCGTGGCTCTGACACTAGTACGAGAGGACCGTGTTGGACTGACCTCTGGTTTACCGGTTGTGCCGCCAGGTGCATCGCCGGGTATCCACGTCGGGATCGGATAAGCGCTGAAAGCATCTAAGTGCGAAGCCGGCCACAAGATTAGATTTCTCAGGGTCGTCATAGACGATGACGTTGATAGGATGCAGGTGTAAAGGTGGAGACATCAAAGCCGAGCATTACTAATTGCCCGTTTGCTTTCTTTTTGGTGAGTGATATATACTGTCAGCTAAACAACCTAAACAGATATTTCTTTTTGCGATGTCAATAGTCAATATATAAATGATAGAGATTAAATGATAAATGATAGAGTTTTAACTATCATTTTTTAACTCTCAACTATCATTTGAAAGAGATTCAGGTGGCTATAGCACAAGGGTTCCACCTCTTCCCATTCCGAACAGAGAAGTTAAGCCTTGTCACGCCGATGGTACTGCGTTTGTGGGAGAGTAGGTAGCCGCCGTTTTAGTTAAAGCCTTCGATACAGCAATGTATCGGAGGCTTTTTATGTTATTCTGGTTATTATATTTGAATTTAAGACCAACTTTAAAAGCTGGTCTTATCTGTTTGATTTCTAATATTTCTTAATAAGGTTTGGAATTCAAACACTTTTTCAGGATATTGTTCTGCCAAGTTTTTCTGTTCAGAAATATCTTCTTTCATGTGGTATAGTTGAGGGCTCGGATGATTCCCTGTCTCTATTTTGGGACCCCAGGTTATCATCTTTGGTCCATCGTGAGGATCTATGTATTTCCAATCAATCGTACGGATGGACAAGGTTTTGTTTGCTGCTTGTTCTATCACCCATGGACGATGGCTATCGTCTGTACCTAATAGATTACCTATACGATTGTGGCTGTCTATGGCAGAACCTTTCGGAAGTCTGGCTTTAATTAGATACCCCAATGACGCTAACCAGTCGATTTGTGATATCAATACGTCAGAAACTTTTCCTTTCTTGATTTGATTTGGCCAATGAACAATAGCTGGAATAGCGGTTCCACCTTCGAACGCACTGTATTTATTTCCTCTCCACGGACCAGATGGTTGATGTCCGTTAAGTAGTTCTTCTGCATGGTCATCATACCCGTCGTCCACTACTGCACCATTGTCACTGGAAAGAATAATGAGTGTATTCTTGTCCAATTTCAGTTCTTTCAATGTTTTCATTAATTCACCTACACACCAATCGAATTGTGCAATTGCGTCGCCACGAGGTCCCATGCCAGATACACCTCTGAAACGTTCATGTGGAAACCGAGGAACGTGAACATCATTGGTGGCAAAGTACATAAAGAATGGTTCGTCTTGGTGTCGCTTGATAAAATCAATAGCATGCGCTGTGATTGAATCAGCTATATTCTCGTCTTTCCACAAGGCTTTCCCACCACCTTTCATATAACCGATGCGTCCGATGCCGTTTACAATCGCCATATCGTGACCATGGCTAGATTTCTGGTTAAAAAGTAGTTCCGGATTCTCTTTTCCTGTTGGTTCACCTTCGAAATTTCGTTCATAACTCACTTCAATTGGTGTCGACGGGTCATAATTCGCTACCTGTCCGTTTTCGATGAATACGCAGGGTACACGGTCTCCAGTAGCTGCCATGATATAATGGTAATCGAAGCCCAAATCGCCAAGCGATGCAGGGAGAGGAGCATTCCAATCCTGTTCCCCTGTCTTGTCTCCCAAGCCTAAGTGCCATTTCCCGAATGCTCCGGTTGCATATCCTTCACTCTTGAACATATCTGCTATGGTGTATTGGGTCGGTCGGATAATCATGCCAGCATTACCTGCTGCTACGTCTGTATTGGGCTTTCGCCATGCATATTCTCCCGTCAATAATGAGTAGCGTGAAGGGGTACTTGTGGCTGCTACCGCATGGGCATTGGTAAAACGGATTCCTTCCTTCGCCAACTTATTGACATTGGGTGTTTTTACATTTTTGGCTCCATAACACTCCAAATCACCATAGCCGAGGTCATCGGCATAAATGATAATGACATTTGGCTTCTTTTCTGACTCAACAGCATGCATCCTGTTAGTCGTAACTAATGGGAGCACAGATAGAATAGGAATAATTTTTTTCATGATTCAAGGTTTTAGCTTTCGCAAAGTTAATTGTTTTTGTCATTATTTGTTTTGAATCATCCCTTGAATTTCTTTTAATGTTAAATCTGCCCAGACTAGTTCTTCAAAATCTGCGTAGTGCTAAATTTTTTCTTTAGTCTTTTTATAGATATAGAAACATGTTAATGATAATATGCCGAATAAAGTAACGATTAATAAGTTTTCTTTGTTTATGCTTCCTTTTACATGGCCTAACAGATACCAAGGAATAGCTAAGAGGATAATAAATGATAGAATTTTTGTCTGCTCGTTAATATAATGTAATCTAAATGAATGATTAAGTTTTTCGTTGTCCAACTTAGAATTCCGTTCTCTATACATGTTTTTCCTATAGATATAATCTTTTCTGGAATTGTAGCCAATTCTGTACCATATCATCGACCATATCAATAAAAATGTAGATATACCTATACCTCCAACTCCGTCATTGAATATATAAATAGGTGAAATTTCTTTTATAATTGAGTGGATCAAGGTGATTATTATTAGCATAATGTTCCACCCAATCATGATGATAAAGCCGTATTTGTGAAATTCTCTCATTCCTTTAACAGATTAAAGTATAATAAACATTTCCCATTTGTATTTGGTCTTAGACCAAATACAAATGGATATATATTAGTTTTGTAGCATGGTTTAAAATACATAGAAACTACCGCACAAATTACGGTCAGGAGAAGAATATATTAATTGATATTCACCAGTATTTAGGGAGGTTATATCTATTAATATTTGATTGTTAGGAAGGTATGTGTTAGTAAAAATAATATTTTCTGCATTGTCCTGAATTTGTATCGTTACGTAATTATTGTATTCTTGCAGAAAATCTATGACGATTGAATGTTCGTCTTTAATAATAGCAGATATGGGATATTCAACAAGATTTCTTTCTCCTTTATCCCACCTGTCCCGGTCTGTTAAAATGATTTGTCGCTCAGATTCCAGACTGAGTAATCCACTGGCTGTGCATGTTAATAGTACAGCAATAAAAATCCCAAATGTAATAATTCTTTTCATGTCTTTGTTTTTTTAAAAGTTTCTACGGCAAAGATATAAAGACATTAAATACAAAAAACAAAAACACCGTTTTGTGGAGTACACAAACGGTGCTTGAAAATCAGAGCGTTATGTCGGTGGACGTATACTAATCCGTTTCAAGGTATTAATTTCTCGGCTATATAGTTACAGAAGGTTTCCTTAGGATTTAAAGTAATATTTAATTTCTGTCTAAGTCTTAGCCGTTTTGTCCTGACTGAAGTAGGATTAATATTTAAAAGTTTAGCTTCAGAATTTGTGTCGAATTCCAACATGCCTAAACAACAATATTGCCATTCTTGCTCGGAAATATTGGGACATGCATCATTTATAAAAATATATAGGTTAGGATATATCCCGGTTATTTCTTTTACAATAAGTTCCCAATGTCTGCTTGTTATTAATGGTTTGTCATTGCGTGGTATATTTTTATTTGCAAGAAGGTTCAATTCTTTATATATGTCAGAATTTGTAACCATTTTATGTTGCAGCTTTATGTAATTCCCTTTTAATGATGTAATCTTGTCCAAGATATGAGCATATTGCTCGCTTTTGTCATTGTAAGTCTTTAAGCGTTTTTGTTCTTTTTCCAACTCAATGGATAAATGAAGGAAATCTATTTTTATATTGTCTAATGCAATCCTTTGTTCTTGTATTTTTTCTTTGCTTTTCTTTTTCTGAATAATAAGTATGAAAATAACAGATAGTGCAACTGCCATAATAATCAATGTAAAAATGAGATGTTGCTGATTGTTGATCATTAATTCATTGACTTTTTCTTTAGCTTTCAGACTGTTGTATTTCTTCTCAATCTCAAAAATCCTGGATTGATTTTCTGTTC
>JAFWZH010000139.1 GCA_017522515.1 Clostridia bacterium | reverse complement strand
TGACGATAAATACCGCATGGCAAATAAAATGCCCCGCTCGCTATACAGAATGCGAGCGGTGGCGGATATGGAAGAGGATTTTCCGCTTTCCGATCCATTTACCTCGGCAGCAGTATACTTTTGCGCCGCAATGCTGATAAATGACGAAAATTCCGAGTTTTCCGATAAGCTGTTCGAAAAATACTCATCCCGAATGTCAAATATCTATACTTCACTCCCATGCGAAATTGGGAAAATAAAAAATATATATAAATAAAGGAGGGGCAACCCTCCTTTTATGGAAAGGATTTCTATGAGTGAAAATATTAATGAACAAATTATGTTGACATCAGATTTGACCGATGGTGTATCAACATATGCAGATAATCAAAGCTATTTTCCTATCGGAAAAGGCGGAAGAATAAATTTGTTTAATGGTGATTTTTATTATTTTAATGAGGAAATAAAGGCCGGAGGTATTGCTTTCCCTTTTTCATTTTCATATAATTTCATTGGAAAAGAATCAATTTGGAAGCTTTCAACAACGCAGCATTTATCATTTAATGAGGCACCTGTATTGCAAGCATATTATTATGATGGCTTGAATAATGCTCATTATTTTGAAGATAATGATTCTTGTGGTTATGGCAAGGATACTAGTGGTCTTGACTTAAAATTGAACGGTAGTTATGGTTATGGCGACAGTTATATACTTGATAAATATGATAATAAATTAGTATTTGACAGCAATAATTATTTATATAAAGTTATCGATAACAATGGCAATTTTATAAATATCGAGAAGACAAAAATAACAGATTCATTCGGAAGAAAAACTTTGATAGAATATGAAAGTCAAAAACTAATAAAAATAACAGACAGTTCAAACCGAATAACAAATTTCGAGTATGATCCGAATGGAAGACTTACAAAAATTATTCATCCTGATTCTTCAACCACAGAATTCATATACGGTTCTTCGACAGCTAATAAAAACTTTGTTGCGTTTAAAGAAAGAGACGGAATTACATATGCTATCAATAATACAGCAAATAATCAAAAAGAGATAAAAATATTTGGAGAGGGAAAAGACCATTTTATTGATGAAGCTGATGAAATAATAGTAATAAATTTTGGAAGCAAAGCAATAGTTCAAGATCGAAGCAACATAAAAAAGGTATATATTTTTGATGGGGGAGGAAGATTATTTAGCACCTATGAAGAAATACCTCTTGTGGTGGATGGCTTAGAGCTTGAAGACAGAAGGCAACTAAAGGGTGCAGCTTTTTATCAGTATGCAGATAAAAAGAAAGTCTTTTCATGCGTTTTGGATCAGAATGATGATGAAGCAAACCTTATTCAAAACGGCTCCTTTGATAATGGTATTAATAATTGGAGTGGAGCCTTGCCAAGCTCTGTGACAGATGAAGATTCAATAGATGGTGGAAATAGTTATAAAGTCAAAAGTCAAGTTTATTCTTATTTATATTCACAATTAAAGCAGTCTGTTTCACTTGTGGATTTTGATTATAAAAACGGAAGAGGTTTTGTTTTGTCCGGTTGGGCAAAAAGTAGAAATTGCAATGTTGAATTAAAAGGGGTAGTATATTATTCCGACGGAACAATAGAAGAGTTTAAGGAATATTTCAATTCCTCTGTTTCAACATGGCAGTTTTTGCCGGTACCAATTACGGTAAATAAAGATAAGAATGCTCAAAGTATTGATGTTTTTGTTGAAAGTACAAGCTATAACGGATGGTCGACGGTTTATATAGACAATATCAGACTTGTAAACACGCCCTCGGAGAGTATCACATATAGCGAAGTCGGCGATAGAAATGAGAACAATGAATACTATACTGTAGATGAGGTTATTTTCGGAAAGGAATATAAGTTTAAGAAAAAAAGTGCCCATTCTGACAGTGTAAACACCGTGATAAAGTACGAGGATGATAAACAAAATGTAGTAAAAACAGAAATCATCGACCGGGAAGGGAATGAATTTGTATCGTATTCTGAGTATGACGATAATCACAATTTGATTTACTCCCAAGACTACCGAGGAATAATAACAAAATATACCTACAACAGTGTTGGAATGGTGACATCGGTAAAGACTTGGTATTGTCCGGATATGAATCCAAGCACGATCGCAGAGCCGACAGAGTTTTTCCTCAAAACAATGACTTATGATGAAACAGGGGAATTTCTCATTCGAGAAAACGATCCGAGAGGGGATTATATATATACCACCAATGAATATGACACCACAAAGTGCCTGCTAAACAGCACAACATCCCCTAACGGTCAGCAAACTTCATATACATATGACCCCAATACCGATTTGGTTACGAAAGTCAGCTCGCTTGTGGGTGAAAATGAGTATTCTGTACTTTATGGCTACACAAACCGTCGTCTTACAAGCATAACCCATAACGGATTTAATTACGGCTTCACATATGACGGAATGGGGCGAGCAAAGGATGTGAAAATCGCCGGAATGACATATTCTACAAATGATTATCTTCTCACAGACACTACAACCGTCACAACCACCTACGCCACAGGCGAAAAAATGAAGGTCGAAACCGATCGCTTCAATCAGCCGATAAAAACTACCTACATCGACGAGGACGAAAATGCCACAATTCTCTCGGAAATCGAATACGATTCCCTCGGCAGGGTAACAAAATCTATTGACAATACCACCGAAACAGAGTATAATTATAAATACGATGGATTTGGCAACATAACTGAGAAAAATGAAGGCGTACTTACTTCGAACAATGTTTATGACGCAAACAATCGCTTGGTTGAAGAAAACACAGTGTATGATGATTATGCTTGGCAAACAGCAAGACCGATATATGACAAAAACGCAAGCGGAAAAATCTATCCTGACAATGCAATTTCCGGAATGGAATACGATGGTTGTCTGAATTTTGAGATAGAAAAGGATGCTTACGGAAGAGTTGTAAAGAAGTCATATTCAAGATCGAACGAATCAGAATTTCTAAGCATTTCATATGAATATTACAACAAGCCCGAGGAAAACGGAACAAGACTTACCAATCTCGTAAAAAAGCAGATAACGAGAGTAAACGGTGGAATTGTTCAAGCGTTTTATTATTACTATGATAAAAACGGAAATATAAGTACGGTTGAGCACAGCGATTATCCCGAAAGCATAGAAACACAGGACTTTGGTGTTACTGTTGAAAACTATGAGTATGACGGAATGAATCAGCTTATACGTGAGGATAACAGATTTTTCGATAAAACTGTTCTCTGCACATATGACAACAGTGGAAATATTCTAACGAAAAAGGAATATGTTCATGATGCGGAAACACCAACCGAGCTTTTGTCGCAGAAGAATTATTCATATCCGAGTACAGGCTGGAAGGATAAGCTTTCAAGTGTAAATAATCAGCCAATCACATATGATGCCCTCGGAAACCCATTATCTTACCTCGGTCATACCCTTACATGGGATAAGGTAAGACAGCTTAAGACCTTTGATAATAACACATTTAGCTATAATAGCGAAGGAATACGAACAAAGAAGAATGATATAGATTATATATATCATAACGGTAAGCTGTTCATCGAGCAGCGAGGCTTTGACAATCGTATCATTTACTATTATGATGAAAGCGGAATTGCCGGATTTACACTCTTGACGGTGAATTACGATGAATACGGTAACTTCAACGGACTTGACACAAGCAAATATGTGTTTGAAAAGAATTTGCAGGGTGATGTCATCGGAATATATAACGATCTTGGAAGCCTTGTAGCACAGTACCGCTATGACGCATGGGGTAATTGCATGATAACCCAAAATATCGGCGGAATGGCAACATTTAACGCTATTCGTTACAGAGGTTATTATTACGATACCGAGACGGGACTTTACTATCTCAAAAGCAGATATTATGATCCCAATACCGGTCGTTTTATCAATGCGGATGTATATGTTTCCACAGGAATTGGTTTGTTAAATTGCAATATGTATGCATATTGTCATAATAATCCAATTGTTGGAATTGATCCCAATGGCATGAGAACATATGTTCTTAATGGTATTAATAATGAGTTGACGTTTGGTTCGCCGGATTATATAATGGATTTTGTCAATTTGCTTGAAGAAATGACAGGTGATGATGTAAAAAACATCCCATTATATAACGGACAAGAAGGAATAATAGGAAGTGCCAGAGGAGTTCTGGAGGTGCTTCTTGAGATGAATGGCATAAATGTATACACTGATTTTGTTGTACGTGCGATAATTATAGATCTAATTGAAAATCCTCTGCAAGAAAATGAAATGATAAATTTAATTGGATATAGTGGGGGCGGACAAGTTGCATTAAATGTTATGGAACGCTTAAGTGGATTGATAGATAATGTTTTTTTGATTGGTGCTCCTATAGTTGAAGCTAAACAAACTACTGCTAATGTATATATGTTTTGGGGGAGTAGGGATATACTTTCTTGGTATTTACCATACAATAAAACCTATTATATGGGTGATATTGGTCATGTTGATTACTTTAAGGGAAAGTCAAAAAACAAATTATTAAATATAATCGGAGGAATCATTGATAGGAGATTTGTGCTGATATGACGAAGACTCAGAAAATAATTTTTAGTATTTTCATAGTGTTGATGGCAATAGTTTTAATAGTCGGTATTATTATTTTTTTTAGCTTAGCGTCTCATATTTGGGATTCGGTCAAAAAGCCTGAAGGAAAAGAGCCAAGCATTACATTTGTTCAGGAAGAAAGCTTCTTTGTTGATTACCGAATTATTGACGACAGTATTGTTGAATTTAAATATTCATTGTGTCTGAGAAATAATGATTATCGTGATATTAGGGTTCGTCTTTCTGCAAAATTCAACGAGAAAGAGCTTGACGGATGGGTTGAATGTCAGGATTATTTCAAAGGATATGATGAGGACGGAGATTTAGCTTACAGATTGGTAAAAAGCCAAGAAAAAGTAAATTTGATTTATATTTTTCGAGGAAAATATTTGGGCGGAAGTGTGAATGAACAACTTTCATTTCCAGTAGATATTACCTTGTTGTTTAATATTGCAAATTGAATTTATGTAAATCGAAAGAAGATACGGTAAAAATAATATTCGATATTATTATGACGGTGAAAATTTGCTCCGAGAGGTAAGAGAAGACGGAAGCGTACTGACATATTACTATGATACTGCCGGAATATGCGGTTTTTCAAAGAGAACATATGTAACGGACGAAGATGGTAACACAAGTTATACCGATGCATATTATTTCTATCACAAAAATCTTCAAAGCGATGTAACAGCAATTCTCGACCAAAATGGAAATGTTGTTGCTGAATACCTCTACGACGCATGGGGTAAATGTTACATAACCTATGACCCAACTGGAATTGGAGCTATCAATCCCATTCGCTACCGTAGCTATTACTACGATACCGAAACAGGACTTTATTACCTCAATTCCCGCTATTATGATCCCAATACAGGTCGTTTTATCAATGCAGATTCTCCCGAAAATCTTGGTGCTGACGGTTCTATCTTGAGCTACAATCTTTATGCATATTGTATTGGCAACCCCTCCAATCGCGTTGATTCCGAAGGCGAATGGTCAATGCCTAACTGGGCAAAGGTTGTTGTCGGTGCAGTAACAACTGTTGCGGCAGTCGCTGTTACGGTTGCCACCGGAGGTGCTGCTTTGCCAGTTATTGCAGGTGTTGTTGCAAGCACTGCTGTGAGTGGTGCTATTGGCTATGCTACCGGTGGAACACAAGGCATGGTTGATGGTTTGGCTGATGGATTTATGATGGGAGGAATAGGTGCTCTCGGTGGTGCTGTAATTGGGGGTGCTTCAAGAACTATAAAAAATGCAAAGTCTGGCATAACTATAGGAAAAAAGGGAACATTTGAAGATGTTGCAGCGTTGGCTAATACACGTCATTATTCTGGTTTAACAGAATTCAACTTGATAAAAAAGGTGGCTGGTGAAAAAGCCGCTGAAACTGTTGGTTGGTGGCAAAACAAATGTGTTGTCAAAGCTGTAATGGCTTTGAAAGGAGCGATTTACGATTGTGGTGGAGAATTGACCGGATCATACGCAAAGGAAATTGCTCTTACAAAAGGCTATCAGTATTTATATAATATTTGGTTAATGTGACGATATGAGGAGATGTTATGGGAAGATATGCAACATTAAAAAAAGAATTTGAATTCTTATCGAAGATATATGGTTTCAAAATTAGTTTGAAGCAGAAACATGGAGCGTATTATTATATTGTTTGGAGCAATCCAAATAAAAATATCATGATTCTCTATGATGAGCAAGTTGATGTTCCTCTCAGTATACGTATATATGATTCGGATTCTTTTAGCTTTGATGCGGTAGAATACAAAAATGAATTTGAACAAAGAAGCGGATCGCCTCGAGAGAAAATCCGTCGTGCGGCTGAGTGGCTAAGCAATGCCGTTGCGAATAAGTATATCATAGTATAATGGTTGCTGCTAAGTTTTGCACTATCCAAACAAGCATCGCCTTTGGTCACCAAAACGCAAACTTGTTTGGATAGTCCCGAACCCTTATGTGAAGATTTAACCTCATGGTTACAAAATTGCCTTTTAGTGAGGAAACAGTTGAAGGGATTAACCTCTCTTCAACTGTTACTTTCACTGCAAAGGAGACAATTATACATATGATGGCATGAATCAGCTTATCCGTGAGGACAATGCGCTTCTTGGAAAGTCTTATGCCATGACATATGATACGGCGGGCAATATTCTTTCAAAGAATACATATCCATATACGCTTAATGAACTCTGCTGTCCGATAGATACCGATGAATATACTTATGCAACCACGGGCTGGAAAGATAAGCTTACATATTTCAACGGACAGAGAATTTATTATGACGAGCTTGGAAATCCCACAACGTACCGAGGACATAATCTTGTGTGGGATAAAGTTCGCTATTTGAAAAAATTGATAACACAACATTTGGCTATGATTCGAATGGAAATAGAGTAGCAAAGAATGATGCTTGTTATTTTTATGATGGCGATAAGCTGATAAAGGAACGCCGAAACGGTACAAGCCTTGTCTATTTCTATGATACTACGGGCATCTGTGGCTTTAGATATCATGATTTTGCCGGAGAAAATGATACAACAGCGTATTATTTCTACCTCAAAAATCTCCAAG
>JAFWZH010000138.1 GCA_017522515.1 Clostridia bacterium | reverse complement strand
TTCTGCGCGTACTCCTGATACAGCTCTACCACTTTTGGTATAGGCGGTGCTTTTCTTCTACGGCGGTTCTTGCTGTCAAGCTCAAAGTTCTCATTTCGTCTTTTCCCAACATCTTTCGACGAAACTTTCCCGCCGTTACACTCAACACACGTCCTCAATGCCAGCGCATATTTTCTGCCGATTTCTCCTGCACACAGGCTCTTAAGATGCTTTTTGATGTGAAATTCATCCATCACATACGTTACATTCATGAATGAGTTTGATGCCTTTTTCGTCCTTTTTGCACCATCTGAATGTAACACGATTTCGCAATTATCAATATCATATTCCTCTCTCAAGTATGCTGATATTCCGTCAAAAAACATCTCCGACGACATATCGCAACCTTGAAAGGCTATCGGATTTATCAAATTTTGCCGTTCGCCGTTTTTATCAGACATATTATTTTAGAAAAAGTAAACAAGGGAACTCACATTTAGTTCTCTAATGTAGAAACAATTCTCACCTTTACAAAAGTTTCATCCTTTGTCCTCTATACATAATAATTGTATACACCTAAGCTTAAAGCTAATAACCAATACCATTAATACTTATCTAGTCAAGATAAGGGCGCCTTTTGTAAATAAATTACTTTATTTAAATAGTCACCATTAAACAAATTGTCTTCAACAATAGTGACTGTGGCAACATCATCCTTAATCTTATAATGTCCTATAAGTAATGCCGGGCATACAATATCACCGGTAGTCAAATCATATTCCGACTTGTCGTATATTTCAATATTTTTACTTAAGGTAAACATACAAACTATATCAATTGTTTTATTGTCTTTAATAAGTGTTCCCGTTCCTTTTTCCGAATCTTCTGCAGTATATGTAAACTGCAAATTTATTTCGCTACATGCCCACTGAACATCAACAAAGTCTTCCATGTACAAGCCACCGCGACAAGCGCTGAAAGTTCCGACAAACATAACCAAAGAATATAATATAATTAACTTTTTAATAACTTTTTTCAATTGACTCCCTCTTTTTTATAAACAAACTGCCATCTCGACACCGTTTCGCTCTCTTAGATTGATGTCAATGTCTTTTGCAGTATAGTAAATTGCCTTTCCTTTGTATTGGAAACTTTTCATATCGTTCATTTTTCTCCTGATATTTGTTTTACCAATCAACTTCTATTTTTCAAAGTTGTAGGTTTGTTATTTTTGGAAATCAAGCAGCCAATCCGCAATATCAACAATCCTTATCCCTTCATACTGATATTCGTCGTGGTGTGTACGGGCAATTACCATTTTAGGATAAGCATCTTTTATTTGCAAAAGCGGAGAAACCTCTCGCTCAAAAGTTTTTTCATCACTAATATTGTCTGATACTTGAATATAGATTTTTTCGTTGCGTTTGATAGCCACAAAGTCTATTTCTTTCTTATAAAGAACCCCGACATACACCTCGTATCCTCTACGCAACAGCTCTATGGCGACAATATTTTCAATTACTCTGCCATAGTCCATATTCTTAGTTCCAAGTTTTGCGTAACGGAAAGTATGGTCGCTCAGATAATATTTATCGTTGCTGGACAAATACTTTTTGCCTTTTATATCATATCTGCGAATTTTGTAAAAGGCAAAGGCATTGCACAGATACTGTATATAGGAACTGACTGTAACGTGATTAACCTTTTCTTTAATGCTACTTAATGTATTTGTAATACTGCGCGCAGAAGAAAGATTTGAGATGTTATCCATTAAAAAATCTACAATTCTATCCATCAACTGCATATTACGAATTTTATACTTTTTGCGAATATCTCGCACAATCAATGTATCAAAAACATCAGCAATATAATCAAATTTGGCTTCTTGATCTTTATATAGATATGAACCTGCCATACCGCCCTCAATCATATACTTATCAACAGCGGTAAACTTGTCGCTATAATTAAAATATTGCATATATTCACTAAAGGAGAATGGATATACCTTGATTTCAAATGTTCTCCCTGTAAAAAGAGTGGCAAGATCAGAACTTAACAAGAACGCATTTGAACTAGTAATATAAATATCATATTGCTCTGTTGCGTGCAGACCGTTGATTGCTTTTTCGAAATCTTGACACATCTGAACTTCATCAATTAAAACAAAGTTTTGCTTGTCTTTTGAATACTGTGATTTTATATATTCATATAAAGGCTTATATTCAAGCAAATGATCAAATTCAGGCAAGTTAAAATTGATGTGAATGATATTATAATCAGCATATTCTGTTTCGATATAGTCCTTAAATGCTTCGAGCAATTTTGATTTACCACTACGGCGCACACCAGTAATCACCTTAATATCCGGTGTTCCAATTACACGAATCATTTTTTCTAAATATTGGTTACGATTAATGAGTTTCACTTTTTGTCACCTCGCATTTATATTATACTCATATAAATTACCAAAATCAATATTTTTTCAAAAATGGTAAATAGAATTCTAAAAAGAAAAAGCGGCAGAGCGGTGTTAATCTCCCTGCAAGGTGTAGCCGATACCCGTTCTTTCGTCTGTGAAATGCTGTTTCATCGAAGAACAGGTACATTCCGTAGAAGAGGAAATCGACACTTTGCTTTCTGCAACGGATATCTACATAAAAACTATTCCCGGTGTTGGTAACATTACCGCAGCAACTATTCTAGGCGAAATCGGAGATATCAATCGTTTTGATAATCCTTCTAAACTTGTTGCTTATGCAGGTCTTGATTCTTCGGTTTCTCAATCCGGTGAATACGAAGCTACTTCGGGTCATCTAAGCAAACGTGGTTCTCCGTATTTAAGGAAGGCACTATATCTTGCCGCTGTTTGCGCCGAATTTTGTGACCCTGTATTTAATGCCTACTACCAAAAGAAACGAAGCGAAGGTAAGCATCATCTTGTAGCTACAAATGCTATTGCAAGAAAGCTGTGTCATACTATTTTTGCCGTTCTAAAAAACAATACACCATTGCCAATCCGATGATGAAGGTGAAGCAAAGTATTACATTTGGGCTAATATCGAAGAGTTTATCGAAGAATTTAACGATTGTGAAGACGACTGTAGTCAATGTGTAGTCACTGACGAAAACAGGAACTCAAAAAGCCCGTAAAATCAAGGGTTTTCGAGGTTTCCGACTTATTCCCACTCATTTTTGAGTTTCTTCTTTGGCTTATTTATGCCCTAAATATTATCTGAAACTGCGGTTTTTGCACTAATTTTCTACCTATTATTTCATTTATCAAAATTTTTGTTGCAGAAAAAGTTGCAAAATCACTTGCGGAATGGTGCCGAATGGCTTTTACCTTAATCCAAGAGCAACGGCTAATTCGTCAAGATAATCAATATGTCCGTGATTTGCCCCATATAAAGTCACATATCCATCCTTTTCGGCGGTTATATCCTGTCCCATAAAAACAACTCGTTCGCCTTTTTTGAGGTACTGCTTGCGTCCGTTTTTCATCAGGTCATTATACTCATCTACAGCCGATTGATAATACTCCTCAAACAGTTGCTTTGCTTTTTCGATATTGCCAAGATAACCGTAAATCATGCATTCTTCCAAAGAAATAAGATGGTCCATATTATCTAACAACGGATAATCCTTTCTATGTGCAAGGATAGCATCTCGGCTGCTTAAAATCTCATAAGCAGGCAAAACATACTGATCAATTTCATCAATAACACTCTTTATAATCTTGTCTGTTTTCTTGTGAAGATCATACCACGTTTCTTGTTTACCACTAACGATTCCCAATCGTGAGCGAATTGTACACTCATACTCGTGGTAGTATTTTTTCTTTTCTGCTTGGGGTTGAAACGTTCTTTCGGAACATTCCGGAATACGAATTCCCAAATTCACACAAAGGAGTCCGCTCATTCCATGCGAAGGCATACCGCTTTGAAAATGAATGACTTGCGAAATATCTTCCGAAACGAAACGGTGAAGCGTTCTGCCGTGTTTCTTGAAGCCATACGGTTTGACCTGCTCATATACTGCCGCTTCAATTTCATCGACGATTTGTGTCGTATTGATTTCTGTTTTCTTTTTCCAAAAGTCGAACACTTTGCCGCCCTCCTTTCATCACTTCATAACCACTTGCAACCATTCCTTTTTACGCTTTTTCCATTCCGAGTTGCAAAAGTGTTGCAGCGGCGTTTTTCTAAATTGCAGAAATGCCCGAAAGCCCTGTATTTGCAAGGGTTTTCGGGCACTTGCAAGCCATTAGATATTATTTCCCATTCTTTTTCGAGGTTCTTCTTTGGCTTATTTATGCCCTATATTGTATTCTAAAAGGCGATTTTGACACCGATTTTCCACCCATTATTTTATTTATCAAAAATTTTGTTGCAGAAAAAGTTGCAAAATCGCTTGTGGAATAGTGCCAAGTGATTGTGAGGTTTAAGAAAGCCCTTTTTCGATTGCATTGGCTAATGCACGCAATCTGTTAACACAATATTTACCACCGCGAATCTCGTATGTAGTATTTTCGGTTGCTGATGCTTTCTTGACCTGTGTTAGTACTCCAACTTCATCTTTTGATAGTGTTTCAAATGCACTGATAAGTTCTTCAAGAGAAGGTGAAAGTTCAGTTCTACGTAGCAGAAAATACAAATCACGTGCCGAAAGGCTTTCCATAGCATCCTGTTCTTGCTTAAATGTAGAAATAACCAAAGTTAATATTTCTTTCTCTCGTTTTCTTGCATCAATCAATTCGTTCAGCTGAGCAAGTCCATTAGGAACTATAAATAACAGCGCGATTTCATCTAAAGAAAGTCCCAAGGCTTGTACATTTTGCGCAATGTCGATCAATTCTTCATCTGTAATAAGCGAAAATCCTTTTTTGCGAGCATGATTTTTGATAGTATCTCCACCAAACCCAGGACCGATTATTGCAACATAGTCGGCGCTATTTTTCTCTTTATGTGTTTCAATTGCAACATCGCTAACATCAGTATGGGTAACAGATCCGCTCGATTTAGATTTTCCGTCAACAACTGCAGTTACAATCTTCCCATTATAATCCTTCCAACGAACAACAACATCAGTATTACCTGCTCCACCTATTCTTTTAGCTTCAAAGCCCATGTATGCAAACATTTCTGCTATCAATTCTTCGAAAGCGACTCCAGAGGCTTTTGATTCAGCCATCGGATCTCGTGCAGCAACACGTAATCTTTCGAACAAATGCTCATTAGGATTACTGATAACGATTTCTGCCTCGTTATCTTTTTGTGAATTTGTATTATTAATTTCTTGTTCTTCGACGGATGGTGCCATCAAGGGTAAGTCTAACGCAAACTTCAAACCAAGAGGAGTTGCTTTAACATGTAAATATTGTGTTTCTTCTAAAACGCCTGCCTCAAGCAGAAATCCCATGATCCATCTTGCTTTTTCCAAATTTAATCCGTATTTTTTTGCCTCTTCATAAATATCGTTTCTTGTAACAACATCGGTTGCAAAAACAATCATTTCACCAACAAAACGCTTGTGTGCGTGAATAATTCTAATGAAATCTAAATCATTGCCGCTATTGCACCAAGCCTTTGCCGCTGAGGTTGCAACATAAATATTTCTTCCTACTTCCTCCAGCAAGCCATCAGCTCTTAAAAATGGCATCATCGATTCTACGCTACTTGTTTTCAAACCGAACTCATCTTCAATAAATTTAAACAAATCAGAACGAGATACTCGCTCATTTGAAAACTGTACGATTGTTCTTAAGTTTTCAATTCGATTGGGACTAGGAACCCAGACATTATATGTATTTCTTTTTTGGTGCAACGCAGGATTTGACCTTAAATTAAGGAGTAACTCTTCGATTTCAGTAGGTGGAGCGGTAATTACAATTTCCTCATTGTTACTCGTGACGGCTTCTACTACTTCCGGAGTAACTAATTCCCAAATTTCAAGTGCTTCTTTTCCAGTTTCTGTCAAGGCCCATTTTCTGCCGCCAACACCTTCTATCAATCCTAATATTTCCAGCCAATCCATTCTACGACGTGTGTTGCTTAAATTGCCCCAATCTAAGCAATATTGTTGACATAGTTCTTTGTCAACATCTTCCACCGTCTTCGGGGACAATGTTAATAAATCCAAAACCTCTCCAACTAGACGATATTTATCATGTAACATGCTAGCTAGTGCACCTTTAGATGGCAACTGCAAGAATTTAACACCTTCATCGCTCAAACTTAACACACCAGAACGATTACTCACCAATCCGATACCTTTTAAAAAAGGGGCGTATGTGCGCCATGGATACAAGGCATCTACCATTTCCAATTCAGGGGTGGCGCTTAGATCCACAACAGAATTAGTTCCTATAATTTTAACCAACTCTACAACAATATTAAACCATTCTTGTTTTCCGCCTCGAAGTTCAGGAATCGACCATCCCTTTCTTTTCCATTCTGATCTCTGTTTATTTATATCAGCAATCTTCATATCAATTCAACTCCTTACTTACGTTTGAAAAATCACTTGTAAACTACTTGCAACTATCCCTTTTTACAAAATTAACACTACGTATTGCAAAATTGTTGCAGAGGCATTTTTCTGAATTGCAGAAATGCCCGAAAGTCCTTTGTTTTCAAGGATTTTCGGGCACTTGTTAGCCAGTAGATATCATTCCCACTCGCGTTAGATGTTTTAACGCCCTGTATTTTGCATAACTTTTAGTACATTTAAACGAACTGTAGTTCGTATAGTCCGTGTAGTTTAAGCTGTTTCTGTATCAAATCTGTATCATTTGCTGTATCAGCTGAAACTGCTGTTTTATTCGGTTTTCCTTGTCCTTTACCACCGGACAGCCACAATATACTACAAAAGTTTTTAGAAGTCCAGAAGAATATTATTGCAACACCAACTGTCGTACGAATTTGCCGCCAATCGTCGAAAAATTCACCTCCAATCATCGGAAAATCTTTGTAGAACTTATATTTATGGTGTATACTATGGATACTCTGAATTGAAACGAGATTTTCAATATGTATATCGAACATGGAATCAAGAATGATTTTTGAGAGAAAGTGAGTCAAGCGACATGGATAAACGATTGATAGGAAAATGGTATAAACAAGATATGGGTGAAACCATAAATATTTTCGATGAAATACCACTTCGCATGAAAATGTCATTTTCGTCAAGCGGATATTATAATTTCGAGCCAAACTGCGTTTATGAAAAGGACGGGCATCTATGTTACGAAATCAATGATGAATACTATCGTATGGTTTATCACATTAAATATGTCAACGGAGAACTTGAAGGTTTTTATACTCAGCACGGAAAAACAATACACATAAAGTACGTGAAGATTGATGATACGCCGGAAGATGCGCCGTATAAATGTGTGCCGACAGAAATCTATCTCCCTAACACAGATAAAACAAGAATTGAAATTCTAAAGCAATACGCTGAATACGACAGAAGTAAAAAATATGGTTGTAGCAATAAGTTTGTCCTTGGGGGAAAAATTCCAAAAATATTAAAAAAATACGACTATTATACATATATAGATGGATTAGATAATACCTGTGATGACATTGTTTTTCGTTTGCTAGATTTTGTATGTGATAATTTTGGGCATAACGGCTCTATTAGTTCAGGAGCCGGCAGAAGAATAACAGATCTGATTAATTTTTGTGAGAAAAACGATAATAAAACCAGTTGTCGCGGTTTATCAATACTATTAGCTGCACTCCTTCGCCTACACGGAATTAAGGCACAACATATTACTTGTTTGCCTTATGAAGAACCTTGTGAGGATTGTCATGTTGTAGTAGACTGTCTTTTGCCATCTGGAAATCGAATTATGCTCGATCCCACATGGCAACTGTATCTGAAAGATAAAAATGGCAATTATGTTTCGCTTTCACATTTAAGAGAACTCTTGTTATCTGATGAGCCAATTTTTGAAAATCCCACAGCAGATTATAACGGGACAGGATTTAATAAAGAGTATCACAGAAATTATATGATTAAAAATACTTTTCGTTTTGCGCGCTGTACCCTCAATAAGGCCGCCATTGATGGTCGAACAATACGTTCAAGATATATAGAATTGATCCCGAAAGGCTATCCGATAGAAAAATTCACAAAGAATAAAAAAGCCGATTTTGTTTATAACGATATTGAGTTTTGGGAAATGTAACTATACGCTACTTTTTACTTCTTTATCCATATACGTATTTCAGTACACTATAAGAACATAAAAACAAACCCTTGAATCCAAACAATAGTGTCAAGTTCAAGGGTTTTCTTTTAGTTTTGTGTATCAAATTCGTATCGAATCCTTATCATTTTTGTGTATCTGTTTAAACTGCTATTTTATTCGGTGTGCCTTGTCCTTTACCACCAGACAATCACAACATGCTACAAAATTTTTTAGAAGTCCAGAAGATTATTTTTGCAACACCAACTGTTACATATATCTGCTATTTATCACCGCAAATATTTTTTGTCAGTTTTGTACATAACATAGTTTTCCGCTTCTAATTATTAACATCCCTTCATTTCAAGGTTCCTTAACTCGGTAAATGATATTGTTAGTATTGCCCTCCGCCACTACGATTCCTGTGGCGGTCAGCATTCCCAAATAACGTCTTACTGTTGCTGCTGATTTATCACATATATTCTCTGCTTCTTTAGGCGTAATACAGCCTTTTTCTTCTAAATATTTTATTATAGGAATTACTTTATCAAAATCTTTTTTTATTAATACTTCGCTCAAAACTTCGCTCAAACTTCGCTCCTTTTTTCGAGCGAAGTCATTCTGCTCTTCAACAGCGATTTCTTTTTTCATTTGCAACTCAAGCGTCACCTGATTCAAGCTAGTATTTTCCACAAGCCTCGGTTCAATCCACCCCTCTGCTCTCCAAGTTGCAAGGATTGTAGGAAATCCCGACCCGGCATTATCTCCGAATCCAACCATTCTA
>JAFWZH010000137.1 GCA_017522515.1 Clostridia bacterium | reverse complement strand
TCTACGGAAATGTTTACAGTTGCTTTTTCGGAAATAAACCTCTGACTTTTAGTTGATTCTTGAATTACGGCAATCAGCTCAGAATCTGATTTGTATTTATGCTCGGTGTCACGGAATATTTCCGCATTTTTAGTTCTTCTATCTATCATTTTATTATTTCCTCTCATATAAGCACTGAATCATTATCTGCATCAAAAAAACATAATATAGTAGATAGGTATATATGTTATCTTACCGTTTTGTGTGACATTTCTTTCGTTGGATACAACGAAAGCTTTTTTGATATGATAATCTTCGTTTTGAACAAACGTATTCAATGCGCTATGCACGGTATAGTCTTTACCGGACTTTACTTCAATCGGCACAGCGGATAGACTATCATAATCATCGATAAGATAATCAACCTCACCCTTGTTGCGATTATCATAATAAAAGAGTTTATGACCGTGAGCAATTAATTCGCTTGCAACAACCGTTTCGTATGCCGAGCCTAAATTAATACTCTTCACATCATCAAGAATAGCACGGATGTTTGTTCTGTAAAGAATATTTGTAAGAAGTCCTACGTCATTAAGATACAATTTCAGTAAATTCTTTCCGCTATTCTCAATCAACGGGAAAGTAGGTGTGGAAATTGCTTTTACATCAAGCGCAATACCTGCATTAATTAGATAATCGAATTCATCTTCATAATCGGAAGAACGTTTTCCTCTGATGTTTTCGATATTCTGAATTACCAAACGCTTTTTCTTATTTTCAAGGTTTGACGGTATCATGTCATATATTCTACGAATTTTAAGTTTTTTAGCTTCGTCATATTTTGAAGCGTCCATACCGTAATAATTATGGATTTGCGTCTGGATATTGCGAACACTAACAATGTTCTTATCTCTTGTATAAGAGTTGATTGCATCAGGAAGACCGCCAACGAGCAAATACTTCTTGAATAAATCCATAACCTTACTGTGAGTTGCTTCGTCAAGACTTTCTCTTGCCTCAAATTTTTTGCGCATTGCATCAATTGCATAATTGTTAAAGCCTTGACTTAACAGAAACTCTTCAAAGTCAAGGGGAAACATTCTTTTAACCTCTATGCTGCCCATAGGGATAGATTCGGTTTCGGCAAGAGTAACACCGAGTAATGAACCGCTTGCAATATAAGTGAATTTATCATCACGTTTTAAAAATTTGAGCAGAGTGAGTAAATGGGGATATGCTTGGATTTCGTCGATAAAGATAATTGTATTATCCTTGGTCTCCATTTTATCACCGGCAATCATACTTACCTGCAAATAAAAATCCTCTACTGTTTTAACCTTACTGAAATGACGCTCATTTAAAGAATCTTCAAGCATATTGATTTCAATATAATTCTTGAAAAGCTTTTCGGCAGTATATTTGATGATATAGGTTTTACCAATCTGTCTCGCACCGTCAATAACCAAAATCTTATTGGAATCGGAGCGTAAATGGTTTTCGATATAAGGTTGTATCTTTCTAAAAAGCATAATTTTACCTCCTGTTTTCTATATTATACACATTTCAATATAATTTCATAAGCGAATTTTACACTTTTCAATAAGATTATATACTAAAAAAACACACAAATCAATATAAGTTGTTAAGTGAAAAATGTTGACAAAAGTTAATTTGTGGTTTATAATCTATGACAGATACACGTGAAATACACGCAAAATACACCATGACCATAATGGAGGAACTTATTCATGGAAAAAAATATCGCTGTTAGAGCAAGAAAAGAGATTATTGCTATATTTAATCAATATGCAACTTTATCAGAAAAACAAGACAAATCAAGACCGCAAGCTATTGTTGATTTTGTTACATATGTAGCTAACCTATCTGATTCAGAAGCAGGAGTACAACTAAAAGCTGCCGCTGTGTCGAAAGCCGATGTCGACGGTATTGGTGAGATCCCTCAGCAGATAAGAATTGTTATTAATATAGACGAGGCAATTTGGAACGCGGCGATTGAAAGGTTCAAAATGGTTTTTGATCTGGGAAAAGTGCAAATGCCGTTTTTCATTCGCGTATGTGGTCTTGCTTATATCAATAACATTAAGCAGCAGCGTAATGATAGTACACTTAGTGGGTTATCCTCTGCTATAGCAGAAATTGAAGCTTTTAAAAAAATGAATATAGATGACAAGCTGACAAACATATACTCACTCTTAATAGACATGTTATCGAGTAAAAATTAAGAATTTAGGAAAAGAATAAAAAAAACTATTTTATATAGGAGGAAAAGAAATGGCAATATATATAACGGGTGATACCCACAGAGATTTTGACAGAGTATTTGATTTTTGTGATGAATACGGAACAACAAAGGAGGATGTTCTTATAATTTTAGGTGATGCGGGGATCAACTATTACTGTGATTTCAGAGATGAAGAATTAAAAAGTGTGTTGGCACAGCTTGAAATCACATTGTTTTGTGTTCACGGGAATCATGAGGAAAGACCATTTGAGCTTGGTTACGATGAGATGGAATGGCACGGAGGAATTGTTTACTATGATGACTCTTTTCCCGATATTCTATTCGCTAAGGATGGTGAAATTTATGATTTTGGAGGTAAGAAAGCTATTGTAATTGGTGGGGCATACAGTGTTGATAAGCATTATCGCCTTAACCGTGGTTTAGCTTGGTTTGAGAACGAGCAGCCCTCGGATGAGATTAAAGAATATGTAACTGCACAGCTTAATGGTTGCGGTTGGAAAGTTGATTATGTATTCTCACACACAGTTCCTATTGATTACGAGCCTACATGGGCTTTGATTCCCGGAATTGACCAATCTACGGTTGATAAGTCGACGGAGTACTGGCTACAGGAAATAATGGACAATCTTGATTTTGATAGGTGGTTCGCGGGACATTATCATATAGATTCAGAGGATGGTCCAGTTAGAATATTCTTTGAAGAAGTATCTGAATTGGATACAGAAATTGAAGATACAGAAATTGAATAAGACTTTTTGGAAGAGCTTTTGGGGTGCGATGAAAATTATACCTTAGATGATTTTTTCGACGCGTATGACCCATAATAATGATTGATTGCATGCTGTCGTTGCTCTAATGAATACTTCTCTGTCTTAATGAAATTTTGGTGTAAAGTATTGTTTTATTGATATTCAGCAAACTAGGCGTTTAATAGATGCAAAGCTATGATCGTATTGTATAAAAAGAATAAGCTCGATGAACTCTTGACAATTTATAAAATGATGCATGCAATAGAAATGTATTAAATTGCCACAGACTCGAAATGACCAGTAGAATGAAAGATTTTTACGATATATATTATCTTTCGAAAATGTTTGATTTTGATGGTCGCAAACTTCAAGAAGCAATTGCGGAAACATTACAAAACAGAGGCACATCCTACAACAGAGATAGTTTACAACAGATAGCTAACTTTGTTAATGATTCTGAAATGGTTTCAAAGTGGAAACGCGCATTGAAAGATATAAAAAAGCCTGACTTGACTTTTGATGAAGTTGTCAATACTATAGTTAACTTTTTAACTACAATATGGGATGGGATTATTAACGAAGAGGAATTCTTTGGTGAATGGAGAAAAAGTAGTTGGAATTAAATCGTTAAAACAAAAAAGATATTAATTTAGGCGGAGTAATGATTTACTAATGAAAAGAAGATTAAACGCACCCTCCGCATAAGGAAGGGCGACCTCTTGCTGACAACATTGACACTTTTCGACAGGTTTTACTGGGCGATACATAGTGTGGTGGGAAGGTATATTAAAATCCCTCCTACTCGATTTCAGAAAAATGTGCTATAATGAATAAAAATATGTTTATCCACGATTCATAGGTTGAAAAAACTGTGCTATTCGGTACAATTATGACTGAAAGGGAGGTGCTTTTATGAGTCCGCAAGAAACAGGTGCATTCATTGCTAAACTGCGAAAAGAATCGGGTATTACGCAACAGGAATTAGCCGAGAGATTAAATGTAACCGCCAAAGCCGTTTCCCGGTGGGAAACAGGCAAAGGTTATCCCGACGTTACTATTTTGCCTGAAATTTCAAACATCTTTAACGTGTCTGTCAATGAACTACTAAACGGTGATCGTTTATCTAAAGAAGAAGCTGTTGAAGTTGTGGAAAAGACTGTTTTAACAGTATGCCATCAAGCCAAAGCAGATAAACGCCGTAATTTGCGTTTGTTGATTACTGTATGCATAATTTCGGTAATTATTTTTTGTATGCTATGTGTTTCTATCTTTTTAGGTATTGCACAATCGTTGAAGGGCGAATCATATGCCGTTCTAACTAATGATCTTTCCTGCTTAACTTATTACGGAGAACGATACGTGCCATTGGATATGAATGGATATTCGTGTCGTTTAGGCGAGGAAATCGTTGACGAAATAAAATTAGACGGTGGTTCAATTTTAGATAAACTGCTTTCGGAATATGCGCTACAAAGTGTACAAGGTGCGCCTGATAATGATTTGGTTTATTTGCGTTCGGAACACGACATTGACTTTTATGTTAAAGAAACGAAAATCGGTTATTATCAAAAGCTATTGAATGATTTTAATCCGCAGAGTGCTTATATCGTTTTTGAGCAATCTAACGGATATGAAAAAGAACTTTTAATAAATGGAGAGTTGTTTTCACATCTTATTCTATTGTCTGATGAAAATGTTGATTCAAATCTAACCTGCGAATATCTTCCTAATCAGCAAAGAATGACTGTTATAGCTTACGATGAAAAAGGAATTATATATAAAGAATATGGCGACGTATTTGTTGCAAACAATCAGTTCTACTGGTACGCTTACGGGGATTTAGAATTTCCCGATTCAGTTGCTTACCAACAAATGCCGTATAAAATCAGCGACAAATATGATGATACTCTGAAATCGTTATTTTCATATTACAATTAAGATAAAGCCCAAATTTACCCGTATAAATCTCGTGTGTTTACAGATACTAACAGTCAGGTCTGTAAAGCAAGGAGATTTTTGTATATATGAAAGCAACAGGGGCGCAAGGCGGAGCCTTGCGAGTGAATAGTGAATAATGAATAGTGAATAATTTCGGTGTGCCTTTGGCACGATATAGATATATAAGTCGGCATTGCCGACACAATAATTATTCATTTTTTTCATCATTCATTTTTCATTATTCATTAATTTAAACAAAGAGGAGTTAATTATATTATGAAGGCAACAGGAATTGTTAGACGCATAGATGCTCGCGGTATAATAACACAAAAGCCTTGAAAACCGCACAAACACTGGGTTTTCGCTGA
>JAFWZH010000136.1 GCA_017522515.1 Clostridia bacterium | reverse complement strand
TATAGTTTAAATGAAACGGAAGAACCAAATTAGTCAGACTCTTGCAATTGCAAAACGCCCACATTCCAATACTTGTTACTCTGGATGGGATGTTTACAGTTGTCAGACTTATGCAGTCTTTAAACATTGAGTTTTCAATAGCCTTTAAATGAAACGGAAGTACAACCTCTTTCAAACTGCTGCAATCATAAAATATCCAGCTATCAAGAGTACATTTACTATTTGGAATTTTTATTTTTACAAGACTTTTGCATTTTTCAAACGCTCGTTTTCCGATGCTGGTTACACTTTCGGGAATGACTATTTCAATGAGGCTTGTGCAGCCGCTAAAGGCATATTCTTCTATACAAGTCAAACTATCGGGAAGCACTATGCTTGCTATGTTTGTACAATTCTTAAACGCTTCTTTATTAATTTTTGTCACTTCATCAGGAACTATTACTCTGATTTCACCCGATTCTGCGTTATACTTGTTCAGTACTCCGTTTATAATTTCAAATGCCATACGCTTACCTCCTGCTGCTTTTTTATCAATCATATTGTATACATCATAAGTATATCACACCTATTTGAACAAGTCAATATACAGATTTTATTAAGAGTTTGTTGTGATGTTAAGATAAATATTTGTCTTATGGCATCAATTGACTTTTAATAGAAAACGATGTATAATATTATTAAATGAATGGTTTGATTTTAGAAACTGTTCGATGAATAAGAATTTGTAGGAGAAGAAATGAAAAATAGATTATTTATTATTGAGGGTTTGCCTTGTTCAGGGAAAAGTACCACATCATCATTTGTTGCATCACTCTTTGGGGCAAAAGGAGATATTCGTTTAATTGACGAGGGTACGGGAAATCATCCTGCTGATTATGAATTTCATGCACTTGCGCCAGCAGGCTTGGTGTCAGATAAGGAAGAGATTGTACCATTATCCAAATTCACAGGGGAGATGTTTGATAAACTTTTACAATATAAAATATATGATTTTCTTCCTTGGGAAATAGAGATGCCGATTATGCTTGATAAATGGCAGCAGTTTGTTCAGACCAGCAGTGAAAATACAACCTATATTTTTAATTGTGTGTTGTTGCAAAATCCTATGTGTGAAACCATGATGAGGTTTGGTTTTTCGGAAGAGGAGTCTGAAGCATATATTCGCAAAATAGCTGATATCATTCAGCCAATGAATCCAATTGTAATTTACTTGGAAAATACGGATATTGCTGATTCTGTAGAGCAAGCGTCAAAAGAACGTCCTGGCTGGCTTGATGGTGTCATCAATTACCATGTGAATGGGAGTTATGGAAAACAGATTGGTGCGAAAGGTTTCGAAGGATATATTCACTGTTTAGAGGAAAGGCAAGAACGAGAATTAAGAATTTTGAATGGTTTACCTGTGAGAAAACTCATAATCAATAATCCGCAAAGAGATTGGAATTCAGCTCAAGAAAAAATAAAGAAATATTTAATGGCGATTTCATAAGATTGTTAGATAAATTCCAATAGGTCGAACAGTTAGGAAAATAAGAATTGGCGGAGGTAAATGTATGAGTAATTTATATGTTTCAGATTTAGACGGAACGTTGTTGAGAAGCAATGAAGCAACCTCTGAATACACGAATCAAGTAATTAATTCCCTGGTGGATAAGGGAATGATTTTTTCCTATGCTACGGCACGTTCCTTAATAACAGCAAAAAAGGTGACAAAAGGAATCAATGCAAAAATTCCCTTAATTGTGTACAACGGAGCATTTGTAATCGATAATATTACAGAGAAAATATTGATTGCTAATTATTTTGATGATTCAGTATATTCTGTACTGGAAGATTTATTTAGCAATAGTGTGTATCCGATTGTCTATGCATACATAAACGGCAAAGAGAAGTTTTCCTTTGTACGAGCACTATGTACAAAGGGGATGGATATGTTTCTCGCAAGCCGTAAAGGCGATATTCGCACCAATGAGGTAAAAGCATTATCCGAGTTAAAAGAGGGTAATATTTTTTACATTACTTGCATTGATGCTCCAGAAAAACTTAAACCGTTGTATGACAAATACAAAGACAAATACCACTGTGTATATCAGACTGATATTTACACAAATGAACAGTGGTTAGAAATTATGCCGTTAGAAGCATCAAAGTCAAATGCAATTAAGCAATTACGTACAATGCTGGATTGTGAAAAGTTGATTGTATTTGGTGATGGTAAAAATGACATAGATATGTTTCAGATGGCTGATGAAAGTTATGCTGTTGCAAATGCACATGAGGAACTAAAAAAATATGCAACTGATGTGATTTTATCAAATGATGACGATGGTGTTGCTCAGTGGCTTGAAGTGAATTATACATAACATAAGCAAGTGAAAATAACAGTTCGTCAAATTCCAAT
>JAFWZH010000135.1 GCA_017522515.1 Clostridia bacterium | reverse complement strand
TAGCCAAGAAAGTGAAACTTGCTGATTTAGCACACAATATGGACAGAACCAGAATTGTTGACTGCTCCGTTGTTTCCACTGAAAAGCTGGATAAATGGGATGAGAAGTATAGTAAGGCTATGAAAATACTTATAGATTGATTGATAATGAAAAAAATCAAAAGTTATCAACATAGTGGTTATTTAAACAGAATATCAGTAAATTCTTTTACTCTGATTTATATATTGTGAAGTAATCTTTTGACTTACTGAATATATCATATTCTTTTGCACCTAATGATTCTAATGACGGTATGAGATTTACAATTCATCTGCAATAATGTAAATCGAAGCTTTGCACATAGATAAACCAATAGCCGCTAACTCAGTTGAAAAGCTGAGTTAGCGGCATATATGTATGGTTGTTCGATGCATTTTGCCGTATTATCGGCAAAATGGTGTTGCTATTCCGTATTAAACGGAGTTCTGTTTTTTAAAATTTCTTTTTGATTAATTCCAACTTGGAGTTTTACCTGTTGAAGAATCAGCGTAATATGCAAGGATTTTTGAAGCATCGGAGGAATCAACTGTGTAATCCTTATTAACATCAGCGGAAATCTTTTGAATTTCTGTAAATGTAGGTTCACCGCCTGTCTGCATTAATGCATACTCAGCAAGAACCATTGAGGCATCGGAGGAGTCAATCATTCCGTCCTCATTTACATCGCCGAGAGTAAAAGAGCCTAAACTTACGAATTCTCTTTCATAGGATTGAGCGTAATTCTTTGCTGTTGAAGGAGTGTAACCGTGGATTGTTGCACTATTTGAAATAGTATTGTTTTTGTTGTTTATAGCACAGTAAGGATTATGGATTGTTATATCTTTAAGGGATGTACAATCTTCAAAGGCAAAAGCTTCGATAGTTGCTACAGAATAAGGGATATCAACTTCAGTAAGGGCATAACAGTAAGAAAATGCGGAATTACCGATAGTATTTACAGTATCAGGGATATTAACTGTTTCAAGTCCAACGCAGCCGTCAAATAAGAAATTTGGGATTTTAGTTATTTTGTCCCCAATTGTTGCTTCTTTAAGTGTTTTGCTACCGTAAAAAGGTCCACGGGGCTGGTATACAGGTACAGAAATAGTTCTAAGGGTAGAAGGAATATTAATAGAACTTATTATTGTATTGGCAAAACACTCCTTACCAAGAGTTGTAAGTCCTTCATTAAGAATAACTTTTTCAAGGCTTGTACATCCTGAGAATGCAAAAGTATCGATTGCTGTAACAGAACCAGGAATTTCAATTTCTGTAAGACCGGTACAGTTATAAAATGCAGAATAGCCGATTTCTGTAATAGACGATGGGATATCAACTTCAGTAAGGGCATAACAGTAAGAAAATGCGGAATTACCGATAGTTTTTATAGTATCGGGTATAGTAATTGTTTCAAGTCCAACGCAGCCGTTAAATAAGTGACCAACGACCATAGTTGTTTTATCATTAAATGTTACATTTTTAAGTGACTTACAATTATAGAAGGG
>JAFWZH010000134.1 GCA_017522515.1 Clostridia bacterium | reverse complement strand
TCCATTGTTTTTGCCATTTGCATAATTTTATCAATAAGGGTGTTTAGGTGTAATTCGTCCTGAATTATGTCGCTACCGTTTACTGAATTGTAAAATTCACGTATATGCACTTGAAGATTTTTAAGTGCAAGTTGATTACTGTCATCATTTGCTACCTCGTTTAGTGCTTTAACAATAGCGTCGTGTATGAGATATTCATCTATTGTAGGAGCATCCGGACAATATTTTTTGCCGTAGTCCATCCTGTTGATGCATCTCCATACATATCTTGTCTTTCCGTTCTTTTTCCATACACATCTGCGATATGGAGTTCCACATTTTCCACACACAAGTATTTCGCTTAATGCATACTTGCTGGAATATTTTCCAAGTTCTGTGGTCGTGTTTTTGTTTCGTTTTTTGCCGAGACTACCTCTTCGCGCTATTTCCATTTGTATTCGATCAAACTTTTCACTTGACATAATCCGAGGTAGACAGTTACTAACATAATATTGCGGTCTATCCGTGTTTTTAACGGTCTTTTTAGATATACAGTCTACTACGTATGTTTTGCATAGTAAGGCATCTCCCTTGTACTTTTCATTTGTAAGTATTGATTTAATTGTACTTGTGCTCCATTTTTCTTTTCCTGTGGGTGAGGGAATACCTTTAGATTCCAATTTTATTTTTATCGTGTTGATACTATCACCATCAAGGAAGCAGTCACCTATAAAATTAATAACTTCTGCTTCTTCTGGAACTATTTCAGGTTTTCCATCGGCACCTTTACGGAATCCAAGAAACGACTTGTAACATATGGTCACGTTTCCTTTCTCGGCGCTTTTTTGTTTTCCCCATTTTACATTACCGCTTAATGATTCTGATTCAGACTGAGCGAATATACTGTGCATACTGATGTAGATTTCACTGCTCATATGCAGCGTATTGAGACCTTCTTTTTCAAATATTACAGGTATGCCGAGGCTGCGCAGTTCGCGTATATATTCTAGACAGTCGACGGTGTTTCTTGCAAATCGTGATACAGATTTTGTTATTATTTGATCTATTTTTCCTTGACGGCACATACGCATCATTCGCATAAAATCTTTTCTTTTGTACGCTTGGGTTCCGGATATACCTTCGTCTGCAAAAATATCTACAAGAGTCCAATCGGGATTTCGCATTATTTTGTCCGTGTAAGCACTAACTTGCGCTTCGAAACTCAGTTCTTGTTCATCTGAATCTGTTGATACACGGCAGTAAGCAGCAGTTCGCAGTTGTCTGTATGATTTATCTTCCTCTATAATTTTTGTGGGTTGTATAACTCTTACAGTTTTAACCAAAGGTTCAGTTACAGCCGTTGACATATATATCATTTTCCTTTCCTATTGTTTGACCGTCCACCATCTGCAACCAAATATCTTCATCGCTTTTTAAATAAACTGCGCTGACTTTGCTTTTAATCTCCCTTATAAAAATTTGAGAGCATGGATCCACTTGACCGTAATCCATGCTCTTTTTCTTTTCGGTGCATAAGCAATATTCTAAAGCTGCACTTTGAAATATTTTGTTTTTAAGATTTTCGGGATCAATGTTTGTGCTTTTTAAATCCCTCTCAATTTCATTGTTTAATCTATGTATATCTAAAATGATTTCTTCTAATGGTTTCATCTCAATTTCTATGGCTTGCATCATTTTGGCCTTAACCATATTTCTTAACTTTTCATCGCTAGTATGATAAATATGTTTGCAGTCGGGATTGCAGCAGGTATGTACTACTTTTGGTTTAACTGAATTCGCAATGTGCCTTCGGGTGGTAAAACTTCCACATATACCACATTTGATTGGTACTATAGATGAAGAGAACACTTCTTGTCTATTACAGTTCTTTTGTGTGTTACGGGACTGCATTATTTTTTGTACTTTATCAAAGGTTTCTTTATCTATAATTTGAGGATATGTATCGTTGCCAAGATAGTTTGTATCAGTCAACATTCTTTGTACGCGATTTTTGTTCCAAGTGCTTTTTCCAGGTGCATACTCAACCTTTAGTGCAGTTAGTTCATCTGCTTTGGTTTTTAGTGATGTACCCATAATATAATCTGCGTATGTTTTTAAAATTACAGATAACTGAGAAGATATGATAACATATTTTCCTTTTATCATTTGGTATCCAAATTTCATGCTGTTTGGCTCCTTTTTGAATAATAGTGGGGGAGATGCTCTGTAAACGTTAACCCACAGTGCAGGTTAATTTTAAGTTCCGTGTTTGATACTACGGTTGCATCCTTGATTATTGATCTAATTATTTCTTCATCATATTTATTAAGTTCTGATTGCATATCATCGAGTAGATCGGAAAGTTGGCAGAGAGAATTTATAGTATCATCTGTATTATTTTCGTTTAAGTAATCTCTACGTTTGTTCCGATATTCTGATATTTTCGAAGATATCTCGTTAAACTGTGAATAAAAGTCTGCAGAGTCAATAATACCGTTTTTCATAAGTTGAGATATTACAAGGCTTTGCTTACTTAGTTCAGCAATACTTGTATCTATATCTTTGATTTTTTGCTCAGTTTTGTTAATTTTACAATTCATTAGTTCCATTTTTTTAATTAACGGAACTATAATCTTCTCACGATTACGATATAGTTTATTAATCACATCAATAAATGCTTGGCATACATCATCTTCATAAACCATATAGTATTCGCAGTCGCTACGACCAGAATTTCGCAGCACACATCTCCATACGACATCGTTCTTGCGTTCTATTCTCCTATATACATTGCCACAGTCCGAACAACGAAGCATTCGGGATAAGGCATGTCCGCCTTTTTTATATTCATCCCTTTTTCTGCTTTCTAGCAATTCAAGTATTGCTTGCCGGTCTTCTCTTGAAAATATTGCAGGTAAGCAGTTTTCAACATAGTACATAGGTTGTGAACCATCATTGCTTTTTCTAGTCGGAGGATTTTCGTATGTTGTTATCATTTTTTGTAACAGTGCATCGCCGACATTTCTTTCGTTGGTAAGTACGTATCTTACGGACAAAGCGTTCCATAATTTGCCGTTTTTATTTCGGATACCATTATTATTAAGATGGTTAGCTATTTTTTGGAAACCCCAGCCGGACAGGTATAAGTCTTTCATCATGCGCATAACTTGTGCTTCAGCTTCATTTATAATTTCTGTACTGCTGTCTATAAGTGTGTAACCATATCCTGATGATGTTCCTATGAAGTTGCCACTTTTCATCCTCTGTTGATAACTCCAACGCATATTATTGCTAAGGGATATTGATTCATCTTGAGCCTGAACACTCGACATAGCAAGAAGCACTTCGCTTGACATAGTTGCGGTATCTATTCCTTCTTTTTCAAATAGGACGCTGACTCCGTACGCTGATAAAAGCCTTACAGTATCTAAGCAATCAACCGTATTACGAGCAAAACGGGACACCGATTTAGTTATGACCCGGTCAATTTTACCTTTCTTACAGTCGGCTATAAGTCGGTTAAAATCATCTCTTTTAGCTTTTCCACGACCACTAATTCCGTCGTCAGCATAGATATCTACGAGTTCGCAATTTGGCATCCCATCAATTAGTTCAGCATAGTATTTAATTTGTGTTGCAAAAGAGTGTTCCTGGTCACTAGAATCTGTTGACACACGACAATAAGGAGCCATTCTAATTATTGGTGTTTCTTGCCTAGCAATTAAGCCCATGGGATTAATTTTTGTTACTGTTTTTTCGGTGGTTTGTAACATACATCTTACCTCCTTTCTTAAATTGTGTTTTCATGTTTTTCCTCCTTTCGTATTGATTGCCTTTTGGCAATACGAACAATACCACAAGAGTTCAAACATATCCAGTGAAAACGTGCAGAATTAACAATTATAACACAATTTATTTTTATTGTAATTTTGATTAATAATTTTCAATATTCCATCATATTCGGTTTTATCTATAACACCGTTTTCATATAGACGTTTTAGCATTCCGATTTCCCATATATATGCGGCGTTAATAACTGTTTCATTTCTGTCATTATTCATTTCTTTCTCCTTTGTGTTTTTTCTCTGAAAGAGATAGAACAATGCAAACCGTTGCTTTGCATTCTTTTATCTCTTTCAAATAAAAGCAGTCGCTTACGCAATTGTTTGAGAATTTATTAATGAAAATTGTTTTACGCAAACGACCGCCTTTAAAAGTATCAATCTATTTTCGGGATACTATCTTTATTTGTCCACGACACCCCAGATAGCAGGGAACATTACCATCGGTCATGCATTTGACCTCACTGGAATCTCACCATCCCGTGGTTCTCACCGGACTGCTCTCATTGCTTGTGTCTGTGACTGAGCAGGAGTATCATTATCCCTTCTGCCTGTTATGGCCGTCATTATGTGTGCGACATAATGTTGGAGTAAAAAACTCTTGTAGCTCGCCGACTTGCACCGACAACAGAAGGAAGGTAATGGTAATGCTGTACTATTAAATTTTCAATGTTCTTTTTAAGGCCTAAAAAGACCCCCTCACTTTCCATGCCGAAAAATGAGGGGGTTGACAACCCTAAAAATTAATTAATTAAAAATTTTTTTAATTTTTGTAAGATTCGCTTCTTTCTTTTGTGTATTGAATTTTGAGAAACATCATACATTTTTGCTATTTGGCGTTCTGAATAATTCAAATAATAAATTAAACGCAATAAATCTAAATCGCGTTTATTAAGTTTAGATAAGCATAATCGTAATTTTTTAATCATTATGTTTTCAATTGCTTTTTCACATACTGATACTCCTTCATCAATAAAAATATCTTCACCATTAAATTCATCGGTAGTGAGCGAGTGATAAGAAAAATCATCGTTTTCAATAGATTGCTCTCTTAAATATTTTTGTCTTCGTTCTTCACGGTAGAATTCTTCGTGTGTCAGTGGTGTTACTTCCATCAACATACCATAAAGGGGAAGAAACAACATTCTCTTATATGTATCATATATTTCTGCTCTACGGCAATATTCGCTAAAGGTAATTTCGATATATTCTCCGTTTTGTAATATAAAGACTTTTTTAGGTTTTTTTTTATTCATTGTATTTTCTCCAATCAATCAATTTTTGTTTTGAAAAAAGATTGATACGGAGGGGAACGACAATGAGGTAAAATATAATTTATGATTACAAAATAAAAAAAGCCTAATCTATTTCCTGTTATACAAGGAAACAGAAAGGCTTTTTTTAATGTATATAGTAATTTTTCATTTTCAATATATATGTGTAAAAATAAAGCACCAAGTGAGAATAATACATATTGCACATAGCACATTTTGCACATCCCAGCTCATGACAATATCAATATATTACGGAGCAGTATATTATTGCCATGAAAATATTGAACAAAATAACTTTTGTTCATGGGATGTTTATATTATGTAGTAAAACAGATGGTTTTAATTGCAATTTTTTTGTATAATAAATTCACCCCATACTTTAATTAACCCAAAAGCGAAGCTGTTTTGTGACGCAATGTGAATAACTACCACTACAAGTGGTAAATAATAACCACTGTTATATCGTTTTAGTTGTAATAAGAAAGATTTACAATATATTAGGGGTGAACTAACAGTGGTAAACAATATAGAAAAAGCATTAAAACAGTTAGGTCCAATATTAAAATCAATAAGAAAAGAAAAAGGTTACTCAAGAGAAAAGTTTGCAGAGCGCATCGGTATAACACCGAGACATTTGACTGCAATAGAAAATGAAGAGAGAAAACCAAGTTGTGAAATTTTATATTCGATTATTCGTTCTCTTGGAGTGTCTGCTGACAGATTTTTATTTCCTGAAAGCTTCAATAATGATGAGGGTGATGAAATCAAGAATTTGTATATGCAGTGTTCCGAAAGAGACAAGAAAATAATTCACAATGTCATTGAAACAATGTTAGAAAACAAATAGTAATAAGCAGTTATAATTTGACATCTAAGGTGTTGATTATAACTGTTTATTCATAAGGAGGAAAGATTTTATATGTTACTGTATATTCTCAGCATGGTAGAAACAGATGAGGAACGGTCTTTGGTCACCGAATTGTTTTTAACTCACGGCAAATTAATGAAAAGCACCGCTAAAGCTATACTGCAAAATGATTCTTTGGCTGACGAGGCAGTTGGTGATGCATTTGTAAAATTAATTACATATTTACAAAAATTAAAAATAGAAGAAATTGACAGTCACAAAACTAAAAATTTAATGGTTATAATAAGTAAGAACGCAGCATACAATATTCTTCACGATGAAAACAAGCAAAAATGCGTAAATATTGATGATGTTAGCGAATCAAAGTTGGTAACAACACAATATGACGATAATATTGAAGATTTGCTAAGTGTAAGCGCAGTGAAATCAGCCGTAGAGCAAATGCCAGAAAGTTATAGGGATATAATATTATTAAAAGTATATCACGGCTTATCTGATAAAGAGATAGCGCTTCATCTTAATATATCTCACAATGCAGTGAGAAAACGTTTGCAAAGAGCTAGGGTGATATTGTATGAAATGCTAGAAAAAGGAGAATTATTATGACATTTACTCAAAAAGAAAAAGCCATTATATATGAAGCGTTAGATCTTTATTGCATAGAGTTTTGTAAAACATTACCTACAAATGAAGAACTAAGTCACATTACATTTTCAGAGGAATTTGAGAGGAAAATGCAAAAACTGATAGACCGACAAAAGAAGTTTTATTATTATTGGTTTAATACAGTTGGTAAGCGTGTTGCAGCAATAATACTTGTTTTGCTTTTAAGTCTTACTACCATCACATTTAGTGTAAAAGCATTAAGGGAACCGGTTATTCGATTTATTGTTGAAACTTATGAGAAATTTAGTAGTGTTGTATTTATAAATGACAAAACAGAAGAAAATACTAGTGTTGATTTTGTGTTAGAAAAAGTTGTTCCAGCGTATATTCCAGATGAATTTACTGAGGAATCTACTTTTGAAGATGAGAGTGGGTTTCAAACGGTATATATTAGCAATGATGGCTCAAAATCAATAATGATAATGCAAATAGTAAATGATGAGGCGATAGCTAAAGCAAACACTGAAAATGTTACATATCAAAACATTATGATTGCAGAGCATCCTGCAATATACTATTCAAATAAAGGAACAAACACAATTATAATAAGTGGCGAGCAATATATATTTACCGTAGAAGGTACCATAGAAAAAGAAGAATTAGTAAAAATTGTTGAGTCTATAAAAATAAATTAAAACTTTTTGTCACAAATCTCTTTTTTTTTAGGTTATATATTATGTAGGGGTATACCTAGATAATATATAGAAGGGAGGGACAAAGATGGTTAAAAAGATAATGTCTTTAATGTTGTCAATCATTTTAATTTTTTGTGTTTCTATCGTTGCTTCTGCAGAATCTCCAGTTATAACACCAGGAACATTAGAACAAACTGAATCTGATGTTATGCCATGTTTTGAATACACAAATACAATAGTAACAACATTAAGTATTTCTAGTGGCACAGCAACATGTTCAACAAAGATAAATGGTTATAATGGTACCACAACTAAAATTGTTGTTAAAATGACCTTGCAAAAGAAAAATTTGCTTTGGTGGAGTGAAGTTGAGTCTTGGTCAACTGCTATTAACAATTGGTATGGTTCGGTAACTAGAACTGCATCGGTTAGCAGTGGTACATATCGCGTGAAAACTGAACTCACAGTTTATAGTGGAAGCAATAGCGAAGAAATAACCAATTATAGTCAGGAAAAGAAATACTAAAAAGATAAACGCTGAAGCTTATTAGAGCTTCAGCGTTTATCAAACAGAAAGGGTGTCTTGTTAAGTTTGGCACAAAAACAAAATGTTCTTTTAATCGACACTCTATGAAGAATTTATAGATATATCTGCCGTTTGTATTTGTAGGGGATGGTTGAAAATCGCAATTTTAAAATTAGTAGCTTGAAAATTTACTGTGTACAATTGTGGTGGGGACTACAATATACATTATGTTATTTCACAAACGACAGATATACCAAGCAAGATTATGCCAGCTTTACTAAAGATTTATAGCCGGAATCAACAAAAAACATGGTTAAGATATCTTGTTTTCTGCTTATAACACTATTATAACAGCAAAAGCGGACACCTTCTGTCCGGAATATAAAATATTTTTTAAATATTTATATTTATTATTTTTTTAAGAAATGTGCAGTATGTTTGAACATTGAGCAAACAAATCATTAATTAAAACTAACACTCACAGTTCCATTAAAATAGGAAAAAGACTTGATTTTTAAAAAAATATTTGTACAATAAAAATAGAGGTGATTTTATGAAAAAAATATTTGCTATTTTACTTTGTATGTGCTTTGTTTTAAACTTGTGCGCTTGTAAGTTGGGAGCGAAAACTGCAACAAAAACTCTAACTGCAGGCAATGGCGATGAAATTACAATTTCTCTCACAACTGGAAACAAACCGGAAATAACAGTTAATGTAAACGATGAAGAAGTTTTCAGGTGTGAAGATTTTAAAGACTACGCTGATCAATACGATTTTGAAAAAGATTTTAGTTTAGAGGCAATAAATGAATATAGCGAAGGCTACATAAATTGGGCATATCAGTTCAAATGGGGTGTGATTTTATCAACCGCCACTGAAGGTTCTGAGACTTCTTATTGGGTAAGCGCCAAACATCAATATGAGGATAATGTTTATCGTCAACAAGGGCTTGGCACATTGGTTGAAAAATGGGGATTGTTAGAGCTAAACGATGCCGGAAAGTATTGGAACAGCGAAAAATTGGCTGAGGCAATAGTGGAAACTATGTACACAACAACGGATTACACTCTAACTGAAGTTACTAATCTTTCTGAATCAGGTTATAATGATCAAAAATATGCACTTATGCGTGGTAATCAATTATCTCCAAGTTCCCAGTTCCAGAAAATATACGAGGTGTCAGTAAAAAACGAGGTTATTGCGCTTTTGTGTGTAGATGCTGCAACATATTTTTTAGAAATACAAGAATTGGATTGGGAAAATCCAAAACCTGTTACTTTTAAAGTAGAAAACAATAAACTTGTTTGGATTTTGTATTGATAGAACACAACTAATTTAATAAATCAAATTTTTAATATTTGTTTTGAAAGTTGGTGCTATGGCAGATGGATAATAAGAAGGATTTATTGACGCGCGATAAGATAAAAAAAGATATAAAAAATGCTAGTATGTACAATATTGTGTATGCTGCATATATTACAGTTTTTTATATGTTGTTGCCGGCTATATTATTGTTGATGATATGCTTAAAGAATGATGGGATAATTTGTACAGTCTTATTTTTTGTTGCCTTGGCTACATTATTGACGGCTATTACATATTTTATGGGGCGAACGCAAAAAGAATTTAAAAAAATTAAAACGGTTAGTAATGATAATTTTGAACTAATTGTTGATACCTTGCTTGATATTAAGGAAAAAGATAGTTATTTTGACACTCGGCATAGTGGTATTACTTACTATATGAACAAACCGTATCGCTTGGTTTTTTCTAAGGGAGAATATTATGTGCCCAAATGTAGAAATTACAAGTGGTCTAATTTGCATTGTATGACTGATAAAGATATATACAATTATGCAAAAAATGGCGATAAGTATTTTTTAGCTGTAGAAAAAAACAATACAATTTTATCCGCTTATATGGTTGACATTTTTGAATTCTACGATGAACAAAATGGCATTTGCTAATCATTAGTTAAAACGATAGAGTAGCACAAAGTTAAAGAGTGCTATAAATTGTGAATAAAAACATACCGAATATGCTTTGACATATTCGGTATGTTTTTTGTGTTTATTTAATTTGCATATTTAGTTTAGCATAGCAATCGCTTCATGAACATCTTTCATTGGGAAACGCTTGCCGTTGCTAGTTTCAAAGGTAATATTGTAAACACTTTCTGCATAACACGCTGTTATTTTGCCGCAGAAGTTGACATCAGGAATAGAAGCTCTATTCATCTCTGCAAGGTCGTCAATAAGTGACAACGCTTCACCAACCCAAACAAGATTTGCACATTCAAAAATTTTATTATAGATTTCGTCTGCAGAGTATTTTACTAATTCTTCTGCACAATCATCTTTTGTCATGATGGCACTCATTTCAAATAGTTTTACATAAGGATCAACTTCATCTACAATTTCATTTAGTGCGGGGATGTTTTTTGTTAGTGCCGCGAAACAACATGAGGCGATGGCCTTAATTACTTTAAAATTAAACTCTTTTTTTGCCCAAGCTGATATTTCATCATCAACTTTTCTAAATCCAAAGAGCGATTCTGACGCCGATAAAACAGCCTCAATATTATCTTTGTCGGTTGTTTCTACCCATTCGATTTGATTTGTTACTCTGCGCTTAAAATATTTAGGTTTTTCGCCAAAAATAGTTTCGTATTTTTCGTCTTTATATTTTAATTGCTTTTCAAGAAGGTCATCTAAATTCTCATAGCCTTCTAGTTTCACAATTCTATCAGCGTAGCGATAAATATATTCCGCTACTCCATATGGATCAATTGCATATAAGAGTCTAAGTTCATCATCACTATATTCTTTTGGCTCAGAGGTAATAGGATATTGATCTAGATATTTAAAATAATTGTGATCACAACGGCCCATTAAAAATGTTGTATCTCCATCTGTGCCATATATCATATCGTGGCCTATTGATTTCCAAGTTTTACCTGAGTCTTCAAATGTTATTTCAAGGAATATTCCCTGCTGTTTAATTGTAACATTATCAATTACTACATGGATTGTACATTTAGCAGTAAGGCTACCATTTTCGGTGGTTGCATAGATGTCTACAATACCGGGTTTTTTTGCTTGAATATTACCAGTTGAAGAAACTGTAGCAATTTCAGGACAACAACTACGCCATGATATGTTTTGGTTTGTTGCGTTTGATGGTTCTATAACAACGCCCAGAGTCGTTGTTTTACCTTCTAGTAAAGTGAATTCTGTAACAGGAAAGCTTATCGATCTTACAGGTATATTTCCTTTTACTGTTATATGGCATATAGCATAAACAGTTGGATCGTTTTCTACATATACGGTAATATATGCCTCACCGATACCATTAGCTCTTATTTGACCAGTACATTCATCGACCCAAACAATATCAGTGTTGCTGGTTTTCCAAAGAATGGTTTCATTTGAGTTAATCGGTATACTATGTGCATAAACAACAGCATAAGTATTTAATTCTATTTCCATACTTGATTTACTTAAATAAATACGTTCTACGCTTGACATTTTATTTACCTCCTTAAATGATTTTTATTTGAATAAAATTCAATGCGCATATTTGAGTTTAAACTCGTTTTGTAACGTTACATACATATTATAAAAAATGTTGTGGACACCTAGTGCCCACAATAAAAAATTTTTTTAAATATCTACTATAAATTATATACATATGCGATGTAATAGCGAAGAGCACTGCCCATAATAAAGAATGCAAATACTAAAACGGTAAACGCAGAAGTTAAAAAAGAACATCCGCGTTTACCGTTTTATAAAAGGAGTAGCAATGTTAACAATGCGCCAATATATGTATAAGAATATGCTGCTAAATTTACATCGTTCTTAAAGCGGCGTATTAACACTCCAAGTGCAGGGGTGCTGGTCATAATACCGGAAATAATACATACGTTTTTTATTGTTGAAAAACTAAACAAATATTTGTTTATTATATAGCCGCATATAATTGGGATTATTGTTAAAATAACAGCGTATATGAACCATTTAATTTCATATGTCATGTTAAGCTTTATCCCAGCAGGTAATCCTGTGCCAACAAAGAAAAGCATCAGCCCAAGGTTGCGATAAACGGATAGGGAAGAAGTGCTGAATTCAATTTTTATCTTTTTAAAAAGAAACCCTGTCACAATACTGGTGCATAGTATTCCGCCAGAAGTTCCAAGTGAGAAATCCAATAGAGGAAAGTTGATATTTCCAATAATGGTTCCTAATGCAATAGATATTGCGAGGGGAAGTATTATTTCATTGCTCTTGATTTCGGTTTTATCTGCCGTTTGTGTCGTCAAGGATGTGTAATTTTGTGAAAAGAGTTGCACAGAGAACACGGCGCCAAGAACTCCAATAATATAGGAGCATCCGTATCCAATTGTTGCTAATTCTGATATATATTGCGTATTTTCACAAACGGCAGACAGACCGGGTGTGCTTGTCAAAGCTCCGCACAAAATACCAAGGAGCAAGGAGCGATCAAAATTTTTATCTAAAAGTGCGATAATGTACATGGCAGCAATGCTTACCATAATCATTAAAGCACCTATACAAAAACATACAAGATTTTTCTTGTTGAATCCTGTAGCTATGTCACAACCAGAGTTTAATCCTATAGCAGACACAAATAACGCAGTACCAAGTTTTGAAAAAACACTAAAACTATTTTGAAAAGTGTCACTAATTATTTGTGGAGTAAATTTAGAAATTAAGAATCCGGTGGCTACGGCAATGAGTAGTATTGCCGATAAATCGAGCGAAATATTATATAATTTAATTCTGCCTATGAAATAACCTATAGCTATAATTGCAAAAAGCAGAACAATAGGGGATATTAAGGAAGCCATAAATTGTTTTCAATCTCTTGCCAGTGAAGAGGGCGAATTTCGTTGTAGAGCATAAATATGTTATCAAGTTCTTTATCAACATGGTAGTGGCCACAGAACCAGATTTCAAATTCTAACTTGTCTTTTAGTTCACCAAGCCATATTTCTGTAGAGCGATCCACATCAGCCTTAAACGGTTTTTCCAGATTAGCATTGTCGGGATCTCTTCTTAATAATGCGTTTTGTCTGGTTGAAAAAAACACTTCGGTTGGCATGCAGTCTATAGGGCAAGTATGTGTTAACATGCCATATATTTTATTGTTTTCTTCTAAAAGACGTTCTTCTACTTTGCGTTTTGTTTCTTCGCTTGGCATTTCATCAAACCAGTAGGGCAGGTTTTTTTGAAGACATTTGTTCTTATCAACGCTGTGTGCGCCACCTACGACCATATATTTTTTGCCTTCAAAGTTATAGATTTCACCGTCTATAGCAAAAAGGATTTTAGGGTATTTAGGTTCATAATAAACCTTACCTCCACAAAAATTTTTAATACCGTATGTACCTACGTTTTCAGGGCGACATTCTTTATTGCCTTGCAAACAAAAAAGTGTCAAGTTGAGTAAAGAAATTTCATCTTTGAGTGCATCATCACGCTTATCGTCGTAATAGTTGAACCCTGCATCACCTAATACAATAAGTACATCATTGCGTGTTGTGCGCATATCGCTACAAAACTGTTTTACAGAATCAAAATCACGGTGTTTGTCACCGGTAATAAAAAATCTTGTGGGTCGATTGTCATAGCAATAATTTACAGGTTGTTTTATATTCTTCTTTTTAATTTCATTACTAATAAAGGATGAGAATATTAAAATTTCAACTAAGATTATTGATATTAAGAATGAAAAAATGATTAGGTATATACCATTGATATTGTTCATTTGTTTTCTTCCTTTTGTTTGATTTGATACAATTATACAACCAATACCGGACACCTTCGGTCCAGAATATAAAAATTTTTATATTCATTATTTAAGAATGTGTAGTATGCCGAATTGTTGAGCAAAAAAATTTGTTAACACCTATTAATGAAAAATAACACTCATAGTTCCGTTATAATAGGAAAAAGTCTTGATTTTTTTGAAATTATTTGTACAATAAAAAATAGAGGTGATATTATGAAACAAGACAATAGAAAAGAAAAAATTGATAGAGAAATAATTAAAAAAGAAATAATACGTATGTGTAATACGTCGCTAAAAAACATGTGGCCGTTTTTGGTTGCTATGATATCATTAGCCTTTTTTATATATTTAATGATTATTTCCAATTGTTCATTTTTTTTAATTGCTATTGCTATTATTTTTTCATTAATACTATTATTGCTAATAATATGGGATATAATTTATTGTAGTTGTTTAAAATATAGAATACAGAATGATGAATTTTCAATAATTGTAGAACGATTGATTTCAAAAACAAGGCCACAATATACAGGCTCTACTACACCGCCCGGTAGATATTTATCCGCTCAAATTCATAGCACTCTTATTAATTATTATAAGTTCAAGTTGATTTTCGAAAAAGAAAGAAAATACTATATACCGATGGGAAGAAACTATGAGTGGTCTAAATTTAATTGCATGGATAATGTTCAAGTGTATGAAAATTCTAACTTTGGAGATAGATTTTATTTAGTTGTTGATAAAAATGATAAAATAATACATGCTTATAATATATGTTATTTTGAACTTCAGTAATAAGGATTTTACCTATATATGAAAAGAGGTTCAGTGATTTAGTGATAGTAAACGCCAGGCCTTTTTATGAATGTTTTTTCAGTTCTTCATTTAATTTATGAAGTGTTATTATTTTTCCGCTTGATAGATTGAACTCTACCTGGATAGGTATGCTATTATCACAATAATCAATAATATTATTATTAAAATTAGGGATAGAATTTATCGTTGTAGTTATAATATCATATAAATCACCGTAGGCTGAAATAATATCTCCTGCCCAATTCAAATCTGTATCTTTAAATGCGTTTAATCCTTGTGATGGAACCACAGCGTCTAATATAGTACTTGTTTCGATATTTACACTGTTTAGCAAAGCGTTTTTTGCAATATTTATACTGGTGCTAACTAAGATATTTAGACCAATTGGAATACTCTGTCCTTTTAATGTAATTCCTATTCCTATTGCAAACCAAGCAACATCTAATGCCAATGATATTAACTGTGCTTTTGTGATGTGATCATATATTGGATGAGCACCAAAGATGGTTTCTGATTCGGATACGAATGTAGACGGATTGCCGTTTTTTTCTGTAATTTCCCACTCTTCCAAATTTTTTCTTCTAAAATACAACGGTTCCCTTTTAAAAAGAATTCTAAAAATATTGTCTTTATAATTAATTTGTCCCATTAAATCTCCACTGTATTTTAAAGAAGCATATGTTTGCACATAGTAAGCTAATCCTAATGGATCAATTCTATATATAAGATTTAAAGCCTCATTTGAGTAAATTCTTAAATCTTTATTGTTTTCATTTAAATCATTATATAAATTATTATTATTTCTGTTAATTAATATACTATTAGAAACATTGCTATCATCAAATACCATATCGGTAAAGAGACATTTCCACGTTTTACCTGTAGATTTAAAAAATAATTCTGTATCTAAATTATTTTTTCTTACAATTACTTCATCAATTACAACACGAATTGTACATTTAGCAGTAAGGCTACGATCTTCTGTGGTTGCATAGATTTCTACAACACCGGGTTTAATTGCTCGTATAGTACCATTTGATGAAACTGTAGCAATTTCAGGACAACAACTACGCCATGAAATGTTTTTGTTTGATGCATTTGATGGTTCAACAACAACGCCAAGAGTCATTGTTTTACCTTCTAGTAAAGTTAATTCTGTAACAGGAAAGCTTATTGACGTTACAGGTATGCCTCCTTTCTCTTTTACTTTTACATGGCATATATCATAAATAGTTGGATCACTTTCTAAATATACGGTAATATATGCATCGCCAACACCAATGGCTTTTATTTGACCAGTACATTCATCTAACGAAACAATATTAGTATTATTGGTTTTCCAACGAATGGTTTCGTTTGAGTTAAGTGGTGTACTATGCGCAAAAACAATGGCATAAGTGTTTAATTCAATTTCCATGTATGTTTTGTTTAAATAAACACATTTTACGCTTGACATTTTATTTACCTCCTTAAATAATTTTTATTTGAATAAAATTCAATGCGCATATTTGAGTTTAAACTCGTTTTGTAACGTTACATATATATTATAAAAAATGTTGCGGACACCTAACGTCCGCAACAAAAAATTTTTATAATATTTTTATCCTTTTCAATAATGACTTTTAAATGTTTCATAAATCTTATACCAATAATTAAAATAAGATTTTGATTTACCATTTATCTTTCCATAACGTGAAACAATAGATTTAAGTTGCTTTTTATCACAGTCATATAACTCTCCAAATATTTCTTCACATTCGGCAAAATATCTAATTGCTAAAATAACCATTTTAATGCAGAATGAATCGTTGGTTTTTAGGTTAAACCACATAACTTTTTTGTGTTGCCAATTGTTTTCATTATATTTTACATAATTAATAAGACAATTGTCTGCTGCAGCGTTATTTGCTGCTATGGCTATCGCAGCACTAAGTTGGCCGATTCCGGTAGTTGAATCTTCCAATACAGGATTTGGTGGTTCGGGATATGCTATTGTGTCACATCCTAGAGGAGCTAATGTAAAGATATCTTCACATTCTTGTTTCCAATCAAAGTATTTTTTAACTAAATTGTCAGTTTCATAATTTTGATCATTAATGGACCATAATGCATCAAAAAGAATAGCTTGGATTAACGACTTAGATATACAAAATTGATTGCAAAGATCCGTTATAATTTTATCGTGCTTTAAAACTAGGTTTAATGAGTCCAAAGTGGTATGTAAGTGTGAGTGAGATTTTCTTTTTCCAATAAGTTTAAGTAGTTCGTTATACAATTGATTTTTACGATCTTGATTAAAATTTTTATTGATTTTACTTTGCATTATCTTTTACTCCTTTATAATTATTAAGCTAAACAATTTGATATTTATATATAGTTAACTTCAATTAATTGCGGTCTAAAATAATTATCTCCGGTGGAAATAATGGTATATTCATTTTGGATTCGTCTTGGTTTTAAAATTATTCCTTCGCTGAGCAGGAATTCATTGTTTTGGGCATTTATCAACATTTTAGTTATATCAATATCAATATAGTTTCCATTATCAACAGCCGACCCTAAAAAGGTCGAATCTTCGTTTTTATTTTCCCAATTAGAACCAAAACTACAAAACCTTGATTGTAACTCAAAAACACCAACTTCTGTGAAATCATTGTTGTACTTTGGAATGTGCCAAGTAGCTTTTTTGATGTTTTTATTTGAAATTTCTTTTAAAATATAAAGATCAATTTTTGAATATAACCATTGTTCGCCAAATGCATTGCTTTTACCAACAAATGAAACTCCACCATAAACGTTATTTTTTTGCGGACTTGCGCTTTCTACAGTTGTATCTTGTATGGCTTTATGTTCGTATAAATTGATTTCAAAAAATAGAAATTTATTATGGCTATTATATGGAGATATTGTAATATTATATTTAGTATCAGTTGTTTTTTGATTTTCTATTAAGGCCGGTTCGGTAATATAATTATATTCTTCTGATGAACCAATGCATGCAATGGATAAAAAGGGTATGAAACCATCTTTTAATAGCACTAGACTTTGGTTGTTCGAGCGCATTGACAAGAGGGGATTATCGACGATTATATCAAATGAAAAATTATTTTTGTTTGTTATATCAGCAACATAAAGAATACCGTTAGTGGTAAGAATTATGCGATCATTTTCTAATGATAATTCTGTAGGTGTTGATGATGTAACTTTTTTATCAAGTAGTATTTTGGCAAAACCGTCGTTTCCTTCTAACTGGATGCTGTCAAAAACTTTAATAATCGAGTTACTTCCTACTGCTATAAAACCATTTTCTACAGATGTAAATTCATTATCTACAATATTGTTAGAAAACTTGTTGTATATAGGGGTACTAAAATAATACCTAGTTTTGCTGCCATCTTTTTCGTTGACAGTAACACAAAATCTATTCTCATTTTCTTCATCAATATTCATATTCTTAGAATTTCTGAGATTTGAAATAGTATCTAATGTTTTTTGCGGTTTAATGAAATCACACAATTCTTTCTTGCGGTCAAAAAACCGTTGAGATTTATTTTTTGTTTTTATTGAACGAGCTAAAAAATCATTTGTATCAATATTTAAAGTGTTTGATATAAGTTTTAAGGGGAAAGAAAGAATATCTTCGTTCCCATTTGTGTATTCAGCTTCAAGTTCATAATCTTCTATAGACAAATACTCATTGTGATCTATCACTATTTCGTATCCATTACCGCGAAATAATTTTGTTCGGTGTGTTATTAATTTGCCTTGATATTTGATATTGTAATCAGAAAACAGCGATACATCTTTTTCGTTGGCAACAGTTTTAGATTGTTCGAGACTTTTATCTGGTAAATGAGTTTTAATGGTAGCCGTAAACTTATTGTCTTTTTCTCTGATACGGCAAGTTATTCCTTTATCATTTAACTCAAAATTATTTGTATCATAATAATGATTTGTCTGAATAATAGGTGCGGTATTGCCACAAAGGGAACTAATAAGTTTTAAATATTCTTCTTTCGTTAGTAAAAATTTCTTTTCATATTCAATCAATTTATTCACCTCCAGGATGTCAATAGTGTGATGAAGAATAGCGGACACAAAAAATGTCCGCTATTCGACTTTTAAGTAAGACTTTCGGGATCACGTTCGAAAGGTGTGGAATAATATATACCACGCGTTAGCCCATCCATCCAAGCACGATAGGTGCGTTCAAGGTTGCACCATTCATCTAGCATGGTGATATTATGTGCTCTAAGATCTGTAAAGAATTTATTGATGTTTTCTGCATCATATCTTTTATCCATAATATCGTTGTAATATACATCCACCCAACGTATAGAAAGTCGATCTTTCTGTACTCGCACAAGACGTATGCCATCACCGGCAACTGCTTTTTCAGCCTTGTCAAATAATTTATTGTATCTTCTTAGCCACCAGTCGCTAGTAAAAGGATAACGCTTGATATTTTGCAAGTAATAGTGACAGTCATGACGTTCAACATAATCGCACTGCATATCCATATATTGTTTTAGATATGGAGCGGCATCTCCGTAAAAATATTCCATAAATTCTTTGCAATGTTGCTCGATATCGCAATAAGGATTCCACAATAGTTTAGAGAGTAGATATGTACGAAGATCGTTAAACTCACCACCACCGAGTCCCGAGCCATTCATCATTTCAAATACACCTTTGACATTGTATTTTGCAAGCGTTTGTAGGTTTGGTTGTAATACTCTCCAGTTAGGAATTGGATTAAGATAAAATGGAAAGAAAGAAACATAGTCCCAAACATAAATATTTTCGGAAATTTTGCTCCAATCTTTCAAGTCATCAATGAAAAATGTTTCGGTGCCATCAGGACGGAATGTGCGCCAATTGGCTTGTCTACAGTTTTCCCATGGATGACTTCGGCAGGTTTTGCTACTTACTAGTTGTACCATAACATTTTTTCTTGGCTTTGTGAATTTTGGCGCAGGGCGCGAATGGAAATATGCCATTACTTCAAAGAGAACATCAGGATAATCATCCTCTAATCTTTCCGCGATAGCATTTGCAAATTTTACAACTGCAGCAGCAGATGAGCCTTCTTCCATATCAAGTTTAAGGCATTCTTCACACTGACAGTTTTTATCGTTGTCATTTTGAGAAATTGAAAATACTTTTTTGTCAGGATTTTCTTCTAGTATTTTTCTCGCGTTTTCAACAGCGATGTCTATAATGTCAGGATTTGTAAGGCAAAGCTGCCAGTTATCATTTTTCTCCACAAGACGTCTGCCGTCACAAAATGAAAAGTATTCTGGATGCGTTTCTCTATATTCATCGAATGGAACGAGTTGATCAAAATTGTGACAGCCACTTGAGCACGTAAGATTGCCACCCAAACTATCGGGAACAACATTGCGATATCCGTTCAGACGACATATGGTAATGAATTTTTGTCTTTCTCTAACATTTGTGTAATTTAGTTCTCTCCATTTAAATACCGGTTTTTCGATTTTATTTATATGTGATATTTCAAGTTTTGTAAGCGTTGGTATTTTTTCGCAATCAGGAGTAAAAAACCTACAACCAATTATTTCAAGTAGTTCATATACACCGTACATAATACCGCGCACGCCACCGGATATTAAAATTTGGTCATTGTCAGTAGTGGTGATTTTAAAGCCGTCTTCATCGTATTCATCTGTTTTTGATAGATACAATCCTTTCTGGGTTGTCTCGTTAACTTTTTCGATATTAAATGGTGCAATAGTAATGCGTGCCAGGTAATATCTAAGCTGCACAGCGGCAAACCAAAGTGAAGATTCTTTGTTTTCAAAATCTTCTTCGGGAACATATATGAGACCAAATGGAACTCTATTTTCTGCTAAAATCATAAAATCAATCCTTTTCGATTTTTATTATAAATAATATTTTGAACGTAAATGTGCTTGGTGGTTTTGGCTTAAATGAGAAATCTTTTGCTAACCCACAATTCGCTAACTTTTGGTTCGTCTTCCTCTTCAGATTCACGCCAATCATTTAACTTTTGTAGTTCTTCGTAGTGGATTTCTAAAATTTGCGGTTTCCAATAATTATCGCCTGTAGAAATTGCGGTGAATCCATCGTTGGGATTTTTTGGCTTTAGAATTATTCCATCGCCACATATTGATGCATATATTTTAAAAATATCAGTTATATCTACGTCTAAATATTGACCGTTATCTTCAGGATAACCTAAAAAGCCAGAAGCGTTAGCTTTGGTTTCCCAATTTGTATCCAAATTGCAAAATCTCGACAAAACACTAGAAGCACTTAGAGGTTTTTTATTATTAGATAGTCTGGGGTAGTGCATAATAGCTTTGTGAATTTGTTGATCTAACAAGTAATCTAATAAAGGAAAATTTATTTTAGAATATAACTGTTGCTCGCCATATTCTAAAGTGTTACCAATAAAAGAAGTTCCACCATAAACCTTACCTTTTTGTGGTGAGCGACTTTCAACAGTTGTATTTAGCATAAGTTTTTCTTCATATAGATTTATTTCAAATAACATATATTGTCCGTCGGTGTTATCCGATGAAATAATAATTTTATATTTATTATCATCGATTTTTTGGTAATCTAGTTTAATTGGAGAAATGATGTTGTCGTTTTTATCTGCAACGCCAATGCAGGATACTGATAAGAACGGTACTAATTTATCTTCCAACAAAGTAAAATTTTGATTATTTGAACTGACAGTTAAAAATGGTTTCGACACCAATAATTCGAATTCAAAAGTATTTTTGTTTGATAAATTTGCTTTATATACAATTCCGTTAGTAGTAGCACATATAAAGTCGTCGTCCGCTTTAAGTTCATACTTTGTAAATTGATGTATTTTCTTGTTTAAGGTAATTTCACATTTGCCTATCTCATTTTCTATACATATGTTTTTTGAAACGGTAATTAAAGTATTGCTACCAGCGGCAAGGAAACCATTTTCGATATTTGTAAAGGTATTATCAACAATTTTATTTGTTCTAATGTTATAAATTGGTGTGCTAAAATAGTATCCTGTTTTGCTTCCGTCAGATTCATTAAAAACAATACAATATCTATCGATGTTATCATTATCAATATTCAAATTGGATGAAGGTCTTAATTTTAAGACTTCACTTAGCACTTTTGAGATACTATCACTGATTGAATTATGTAAAAGTTTTTTTCTTTCAAAAAAACGAGTAGATTTATTTTTTGCAAAGTTTCCACGCAAAAATAAATCTTCATAATCAAGATTAAGCGCATTAGCAATTAATGTTAATGGAGCTTTAATTGAGGTTTCATTCAAATCGTAATATTCAATTTCCAATTCGTAATCTATAGTTTCTAAAAATTCATTTTTATCTATATAAACTTTGTAGTTATTGTTAATGAAAAATAAAGTTCTTTGTATGGTTAACACACCTTGATAAAGGGCGTTGAATTTATAGAATAAAGAATTGTCTTTTTCGCTATATACTTTCTGAACTTTTTCTATTTCTTTATTTGAAGATAATGTTTTTATTGAAGCGATAAACGTACTATCTTTTTCTGTTATTTGGAAAATAGTACCTTTTTGGCTAAATTCATAGTCGGAAGTGTCATAGTAATGATATTTTTCTATGCTTTTTTTCGCTGTGTTGGAAAATTGCTTAATTAATTTTTGATATTCTTTTTCAGTGAGTAATATTTTCTTTTTGAATTTAGCCATTTTATACACCTCTAGCAATCTTTCCGGAGGCGTTTTTCTTTAGTTCATCGAGCAATTCTATACGAGACGGTATTTGATATGCTGGCAAAATTTGACTGCAAAGTTTTTGAACTTCATCCACAGTAGAAAATTCGCCAGAAATTTTCATTCCGATTTCTACGCCCGTAAATTTATTATCATATTTGTATACCAATACTTCACGCACACGCTCGTCTGTTTTTAATACGGATTCAATTTCTTGTGGATATATGTTCATACCAGCACGGATTATTAAATCGTCTTTCCTGCCTTTGATTTCTATTAATCCGTGATCATTTAAAATGGCAATGTCTCCGGTACAAAGCCAACCGTTCTTTAAAACCTGTTTTGTTAGTTTTGGCTGCTCATAATATCCAAGCATGATATTTTTTCCTTTAATCCATAAAATACCTTCTTCGTTGATTCCGGCCATTTTATTTGACGAAGTAATAATTTTATATGATATGGAATCAAGTGTGAATCCCACGGAACAAGGGTAGTCTTTAAACAATCGAGGAGGTAAATAGCATACGCGTGGGCAAGCTTCTGTTAAACCATAAACGTGATATATATTTACATCCGGGAAAGCGGTGATTATATTATCGGCTACCTTTTGACTCATACATTCACCACTGACACAAATATTTTTTATATCTAAGTCGGTGTTTTTCTTTTTGAAACGCGCGAGCATATTAATTAAGGTCGGGGTAGCACAAAAAGTTGTAATCTTGTTTTCTCTGAGTTCATTGAGCAAAAGGTGTGGATTGAAATTTTGTGAGTAAAAGAATATTTTTACACCTTTTCGAATGCTAGTAAGAAACTCTCCAGTAAGAACTGCGCAATGATATAGAGGCCTTGAAATCAATATTGAATCTTTAGAGTCAATTTCAAAATATGCAGAAATATCTTTTACGTTTGTTAAGATGTTTTCTTCACTAAGCATAACGCCTTTTGGTTGTCCAGTTGTTCCGGAGGTGCACATTATCAATGCGGGGTGTTTATGTGGTGTCTTATATTTAGAGTTTTCTAAATTGACTACTTCCAGTTCACCACCTTTATCTGTAATCAATGTGTCGGGTGATATAAAATTTAGGATTTTTTTGCAGTGTAGATCGCCGTATCTTGTTGATAACGGTACTGCAGTAACACCTGAGGCAAAACAGCTAAGCAGAGCCATAGAAGCTATCATCTCTGAGTTGCACAATATAGCGCAACATTTCTTGCCATATAATTTTTTAGAAAACATTTCAACAAAGTTAATAACATTTTCAAATGTCAAGCATATGCTTTTTTCGCAAATAATTTGATTTTTATGCTTTAATAAGTCGGCTTTGACCATTTCCCAAAGCAATTTATTCAACCTTCTTTCAAAATTAGATTTTTTAAAATAAAAGAATAATAGAAGAATTATTTTATGGTTGAATTAAATGTATTTTTCGACCATATTTACAACGCTTTCAACTGTTTCAAAGTCAAAAGGATTCATATCTGATTCATCTAATTCAATTTCAAATTCATCTTCAATACATACAAGCAAATTAACCAGATCTAAGCTATCTAATCCCAAATCGTTTTGTAGATGGTCGTTAGAATTTATATTTGTGTTTCCGCTTAATTCTTCAAGAATTTTTACAACTTGTTCTTGTGTTTCCATATTTAAAATATCCTTTCTAAAGCATCTTTAACTTGTTTATATGTATCTTCTTCGCTTTGTGTGGTCGATATTAAAACACCGCCATTTGATTTGCAAATATCTATATACTCTTGTCGTAGTTTGTGCTGTAAATCCATATCAATATATCGGTCTTTTTCATCTTCGCGTTGTCTAACTCGCGCAACTGCTGTTTCTACCGGCACATCAAAAAAGAATGCTATATCAGGCTTGATTATTGATTCAGCTACTTCGTAAATCCATTTATCTTTTTTGAAACCTCTAGCACGTAGGTTTGCTAGACATGAATAAAAATATCTATCACTTACAACAATGTTACCTTTTTCAAGTTCTGGTTTAATAATTTTGCTTACATGCTGAATTCGGTCGCTTGCTGCTAAAAGTGAAAGACTTCTATAATCAAATTCTTCATGATTTGGAGAATCCATATATGTTCTGAAAATTTTTGATTCGCGAACACTATTTGTAGGCTGTTTAGTAATAAAAATATCGTTTTCTTTTTCTAAATCCGAAATAATTCGTTTCATCATTGTAGTTTTACCGCATCCGTCAAGGCCGCACACAGTAATAAGCTTTCCGTTAGTATTGTTGTGATACATATTGAGCTTTTTCATTTATGTCACCACCTTTAAATCATCTGCTCTGTCATCCATAAAAAAGCGAGTGGTCACATCGTGTGTTTGATAGCGCAAGGTTCGTTTGTTTTTTGGATCCACAATGTTTAGAATAAAGTATTGATCATCTGATAAAGTTTCTTTAGCAAGTTGTATTGCATAGGAATTATCAATATCAAATAGACCAGCTGCTTCTAAAATTGAATAAGCACAAACTTTTTCCATATTTAATTCACGAGCTCTAACAAATGTATTTATTAAATCCTCATCACTCATTTCATCGATGAGCATATAAATGTCACAATATTTATATAGTGTCATATCCCTGTGCATTTCTATCCAGGGTAGGGTGGTTGCTTCTTTATATAGATGAGCACATAAATGTATGAAGAAATCATATTTATTAAGTGTTGGTATTAAAATTTCATTTTCTTTTACTGAGCATGCGTTGGTTAATATTTTGTCTAAAGTATCAGTTTCACCGTTTTTGTAGTCGAGAGAAAAATTGATATCCACTTCAAAATATTTCATGAAAGGCAAATCTACTTGTTTTATGTAAGGTACCGTTTCTCCGCGTGTCACTTTGGACTCTATAATCTCCTTGCGAGTAGCGGGTATAAATTCACCATTCCTAATGTTGCCTTGTTTAAAACCATCTTGAGTTAGCGATTTGCCAATAATAGTTACGTCTTTAGGTAAAACAAGGAGATCAATATCGTTTGATGTTCTACATCCGGCAGGATAGTGTGAACATAAATATGCACCTTTTAGCATAGCGATATTTGCGTTGCAGTTTGATAATAATTTCGTTAAATTAGACAAGCAAATTAAGAAACTATTATTTCTTGCTATATTGTGTTCGTATGCGCATTTAAGAGAGTTGCGGAATTCGCGATTAACCATACCTAATAGAGAGTGTCTTTTAAGATTATGGTAAGCTATACCTTGCATACGATTGTAAAAAAGGTGGCCTAACACTTTTGGGGTAGCATATTCAAGCAGTGATTTATCAAATGTGTTGAATTTGAATTTACACAATTCTTTGAATAGTGATATTTCATTTTGATTCATTTTCCCGTTCCTTTTTGCCGCTAGGGGCAGAATATTCTGCTATAATAGCGTCAAATGTTTCCTTTTCGCTTTTTGTTAAAACATCGCCATTTTCGATCTTGCTAGAAAGTTTTTTGAGCAAAGCTATTTTTTCTTCGTTCATATACATGCGATCAAGTCTGAAATTATCAGTGACGAAAACACCACCGTATTTACCCCTGAGAGTATATATTGGATAATCTGTACTTAGAAAATCAATATCCCTTCGTATTGTTTTGTCGCAGACTCCCAACTCTTGTGCTAGGCTTACAATTTTTGTTTGTCTACATCGTGACAATATCCTCAAAATTTCAATGCGTCTTTGTATTGTTGTCATTTGAAAACGCCTCCTTTGCAAACAATTATAAAGACAAAATGGGACTACGTGCCGTCCTATTTTTAAAAATATTTTTTAGAAATTTTAAAAATCCTGCTAAGTTGACCAAAATGTCAATTTAGCAGGATTTTATTTAATATTGTTTTATATGTTTTAGCATATTTTGTCTAATATTGTAACTTTGTATAATCATTTGTTTAAATTGTGATTTTTTTGTCATTTTTTGCGATGAAAAAATAGAACAATTTTTACATTTTATGGCACAAAAAACAATTTTTCGTGGTTATTATAATTGGTATGCATACAAAATTCCCCTTTTTGCGCAAAAAGTTTTTTAATTCTTTTTTTGAAAGGAGGACTACAATATGTCGAGCGTAATAATAGTTGTTCGCTGGATTAAAATAATGCAAGATTTATCCAAAAAACGCTTTTGTACTATGTCATATTATGCTGAAGAATTTCAAGTATCAAGAAAAACGATACAGCGCGATGTGGATGGTATGTCTGAAGCTTTTCCAATTCGCACAGAACGGGGAAGAAATAAAGGTGGAATTTATTTAGATGAGGATTTTCATATTTTAAAAGATTATATGTCAGATAAAGACATAGCAGTTTTGAATAAAATGAAAAATTCTTCAAAAGAACTATCCAATGAGGAAATCGAACATATTGATCGCATAATATCTCATTATACAATGCCGCTAAAATTAAAATATCCTAAATAGTTAAAAAATTTTTTTCAATGGACAGGAACAGTCCGCTAATAGTTGTATACTGTGTTTGCAGCCACAAAAAAATGAGGAAAGGAGAAACCTTATGGAGGAAGATGTACGCATTGCTCTATCTCGTGTAGAGCAGCGATTAAGTGGTATAGAACACGATGTTTCTAGTTTACAAGCGGTTCAAGGAGAAATTCGTACAATGAATGAAACTCTTATAACTTTAGCAAATGAATTGAAACATACAAATCAACATTTAGCACGTCATGAACAAAAAATCGACGAAATTGAATCTGTTCCTAAAATGAGATTACAGCAAATTGTTACGGCTATAATTGCCGCTATAGCAGGTGCGGTTATTTCAACGATCATCGGCCTCGCTGTTACTTAAGGTCGATACTATATGAATTTTCAAGATTATATTAAAACAGAATTACTTATTTTAATTCCGGTATTATATTTCGTAGGTGTCGGCCTTAAGGAAAGCAGGTTGCCTGATAAATGGATACCCTTGTCAATAGGACTGATAGGCGTGGTTTTATCTGCCGTTTGGGTATTTGCGACAAGTGACGTTTCTTGTGCAAAAGAGATTGCTTTAGCTGTATTTACATCATTTACACAAGGCGTTCTTGTCGCAGGTGCTAGTGTTTATGCTAATCAATTGTATCTTCAAGCCAAAAAAGATGAGTGATTTAATATGAAGGAAGTATTAATTGCAATAGACGTAGGTCACGGTTTATACACACCCGGCAAACAAACGCCAGACGGAATAAAAGAGTGGCTTATTGGCGACAAAGTAAGAGACAAGGTTGTCGAGATATTAGCCCCTTACAACTGCGCATTTCTACATACGGATAACGATGAGGGTTACACCGATGAAAGTCTTATTAATAGGCTTAACAGATATATAGCTGCAGGTGCGGAGGTATTTGTTTCTTTGCACCATAATGCTTTTACAGGCAAATGGAACGAAGCTACAGGTGTAGAAGTGTTCACCGATAACAATCCAACTGAAGATGATATTCAACTTGCCAATTTGATTTATGACAAAATGGTTGAATATACAGGCCTAAGAGGCAGAGGTATTAAAAAGGCAGACTTTACTGTTATTAATCAAAACAAAATACCGGCCGTGCTCTGCGAAGGTGGATTTATGGATGGCACTGAGGATTACAAGGTTATAACATCGGAAGCAGGTCAAAACGCTTATGCACTCGCAGTAGCTGAAGGTCTAATTGAGTTCTTAAATTTGGAAAAAAGAGAGTCCATAGTTTTGGATAATAAGTCCGAAGATTTTAAGAATGATGAAAAAGTATCTGTTACATATCAAGTGTGGGATAACGTTCGAAAGAAATGGCTACCAAATGTTAAAGATCTTGAAGATTATGCAGGTATTTTTAGTCATGATATATGTGCTTTGTTTGCAAATCTATCGAAAGGTAACATTGTTTATAAAGTTCATTGCAAGGGTGGCGTATGGTTGCCTGAAGTTACGAATCGTGATGATTATGCTGGATTGTTTGGAAAAGTTATCGATGGTTTGATGATGCGAACAGACACAGGTAAAACTATACATTATGCTGTTCATTTACGAACTAGTAATAGGTGGTTACCGTTTGTCTCTGGCTACAATGAAAATGATTACGATAACGGATACGCTGGCATCTTAGGACAATCTATAGATGCTGTGAAAATATATTTAGATTAATTGAAAATTGTGTGGTATTGGCTGCTGCCACACAAACAAAAATTGACAGTTAATTAATATAGAATTTTGGAAGTGAATGAATGAAATCTATTTTAGATGAAATCTCGTATATAAGAGATAATGATGATTTCGAAATTGATTACGATAATTGCAACCGATATAGAGTGGTTTTAAAAGAAAAAAACGGTACTAAAACTGCATACTATTTTAGTTGTCCAATTTATAACCAAAGGAGCAAAAAAATAGTTGATTTTAGATTTAACCAATCTAATGGTGAAATATATACCGTAGGCAGCAATGCGAATATAACATTGTTTAATACTATAAGAATGGAAAATGCCGAAGGATTTTGTGAAATGCAGCCACAACAGACAATCCACTCATATTTTGAGGAACGAGTCTTTTATGGCTTAGATGAAGTTTATCCAACAGCAAATGGTATAGCATATAATGCAAATCTTAACGGCAAAGATAGATTTTCATTTTTTGTTGAAGTTAGTATACCTTTTCTAAATGCAAGAGTTACAAATAAATTTTTTGCTTTAATGAGCGAGCAATTTAAACCATTTGTAACGTTATCTTGTATTGGCTCTACTAACTGGTCTAATGATATTATAGCACCCGCAAAACTAGAGTGTGAAAAAATAAACGATAAGAAATATAAGGTTACCGTTTTGCCTAATGTTCACGATGCTAAAGGAATATTATTTGAAATAAACATGTATGAAAGAAAACTGTTTCAAGATACAACTGTAGAAAGCGGGAACCCTAGTGATAATAACGCTTTTGGAAGCATTGCGTTTATTGGAAAAACTGAACAGTTTGGAGAGCAATGGCTATATTCAAGAGTAGATTATGATCGTATTTCTGAGATGATTGAAAAGAATATAAATAAAGTTGTAATGCATATACCATTACACAATAAGACAACACGACAATTAAAGGTATATAAAGTTTCGCAAAGATTTTGTAGTTTTGGTTCTAATTGGGAAAACAAAATATTAGAAGGTGATTTAATAGCTAATTCTAACATAATAAATAATTATCAAAATATAGATATAACACCACTTTTAGTAGATTCTCAAACAAAAAAACTTAGTCCTTCAAATGGCTTGATTTTGAAATTGAAAGTTAAAGATGGAGATTTTGCCATTATATCAACTGCAGACAGCAGTTATGCACCTCAAATTTTAGAGATCAATTATAAATAGTAATTCTATTCATTATCTATAAATAAATTAACTGTCCATAATCAATAGAGAGGAGTCCCTAAGATATGGACAAAAGTAAAAAAGGCGAAGAAATATATCTTGCGCCTGAAACTAATAATGGCGATGAGACCATAAAAACTACTTTCGAAATGGAAAGTGATTATGATATTAAAAATGATAATAAGAAAAAAGCGGCAAAAAAACGTGTAGGCGAAATCACTGAACTTAGAGGTACAAACCGTAAAGTTTTCCGTATGGGAGACAATACCGAGCAAGCGGTATTTTACGCGAAACCTGTTCACGTGCTTGACAGTGATACACGGTCTTATGAAGAAATTGACGAATCTGTATTCGAGTCAGACGATGGTAAGCAGTTAGTTTGCGGCAGAAATCACTTTGTTGCAAAATTCAGCCGCGAAGAAAATGACGAACTTTTCCGAATTGAACATGAGGATAAATGCGTTACTGTATTATCGAAAAAATCAAAAAAGAATAAAAAACTTATTCGCCCAGTTGTTAATAAAAAGAGCAAACGTGGCGCAAAACACGATACAATTTGTTTTGCAGATGTTGAAAATGGTGCAGATTATGAATATTCGGTTTCTGCTAATGGTGTAAAAGAAGAAATTATTATCAAAGAAAAAGCAAATGTATATCGCTATGCATTTGTTCTTGAATGTAAAAATGTTACAGCGCAGTTTGATGAAGAAAATATGAAAATTGCATTTGTGGATGCTGTTCATAAAAAGGAAGTGTTCTTCATTCCTGCACCGTTTATGATTGACGCAAATGGCGTAAAATCCACATCAGTATATTACGAAGTGAAACCCGCCGCAGATGGCAATATTCATTTGACAATAACAGCAAATAGCGATTGGATTAATGCCGAAAATAGAGCTTTTCCTGTAGTAATTGACCCACAAATACAAATTTCTGGTAATACCAATATTTCAACTTATAGTTGGGAAGATGGTATCGTTCGGGAAGATGTATATCATAAAATTGGTTTGGTTGGAAATGTTCCTCCTTTTGCAAACGATAGTTCGTTGCCAATAGAAATGCAAAACGCTAAACCCATCACACTTAATAATTGGGTGAGTGATACTATCCCATGTGAATGTTGTGAAGTATGGTATAAATTTGTAGCAAGTGCTGGCACATGCAATTATACAATAAGTACACAAGGTTCTACCGATACAAGAGGTTATTTGTATGATTCATGCGGTAATCTTATTAAAGAAAATGACGACTCAAAAGGACGCAACTTTAGCATTACAGCCGAACTTACAGAGGGCAATACATACTATGTTAAAGTAAGAGAATATTATGGTAAAACCGGCGATTATAGCATTGCGGTGACATGCGATTCAGCAGGTGATGATTATTCTAAGTATCGTATGTATATGAGCTTTAATATGCCAACTTTACCTCGTAATCCACGTATTAAAAAAGCAGAACTTGTTCTTTCACAGCATGCGGGAATTTCAGATAAGAGTGGTTATCCCAAGTTTGGTCTTTACCAAGTATCAGATGCCATAAATAATGGTAGTTGCACTCCAACAATTTGCTCCAATCTTATTGATTTTGCACGTATTAAGATTGGTAGTTATGAAGAAGGTAGTGTTGTTAAATATGCATTCGATATTACTACGCTAATCGATCAACTCAATAAAAACGAAAATTCCGATTCTAAATTTGTTTTGAAAATGCTTGATGAGGATGCGGCTTCTGAAAGTTATATTGAATTGTACGGTGTATCGACAAACAGCGAACTGGCACCGCAAATTGCCGTGACTTATGAGACAAATTACGGTGTAAATACTTCATATCGTACTCATACTCATTCGCTAGGTCGATTTGGTCAGGGTAGCATTGACCTTCAGTGCGGAAATCTTATGTTTGAATCAGAAGATTTTGCCTGGGGTGGTAATAGAATGCCTGTAACGATCAAGCATTTATATAACAGCGCATTGTCAGATTATCAATATACTGCCAACAGTGCTATCAAACTTCTTACTGCAAACTTTGATGCAATGAAACTTGGTCATGGTTTTAAACTTAATATAATGCAAAGCATGATACAAACTGCATTCCAGCATGAAGGTGTTGCGTATATCGGTTATGTACATATTGATGCTAACGGAAACGAAGTTTACTTTAAGCACAGTGAAAAATGCAAGCTTAATGCTAGCGGCGTATGCTATCATCTCTATGAAGATGTTGATAGTGCTGAGATGTTGTATGATCCTGAATTGTTCACATTGACTATAGGTGATGAGACATATTTGTTTGACACCGTAGGCAGACTTATTTCAATCGAGGATCAATATAATAATAAACTTACAATTACATATGCGTTGAATAGAATAGCTTCAGTTACTGATGGTGCAGGTCGTGAGTTTGGTTTTGATTATTATGATGGCGGATATCTAAAGTCTATAACCGCTCCTGATGGAAGTCACATTTCTTACACATATGATGGTGAGCTTCTTGATACTATAACCTATCCGGACAATAGAAAGGCAAAGATCACATATAATTCAAATAAACCTAATTCCGTGATATTGAAAGATGCCGAAGATAGCAATGTTTATAAGGTGGAATATATCTTTGACAACGAGCGCCTCGTCGAAGTTACAGAATTTGGCGTAGAAAACGCTTCGTTTGTTGCAGGCGAAAAATCCACATATTCATATTCAGTTTCTTCTGGTAGAACAACGCTTCAGACCTATGAACTTGTTGAAAACGCAGAACAGGATTGTTACGAAAGTGCAATAAAAACCGTTTATACATTTGATGATGATGGTGATGTTGTAAGCGAATACGCTTACTCTGAAGATACGGGTAATACAGGTATTGAGGGTGAAGATAGCGGTATTAACCCATATTCGGGTGATGGCGGCGCAGGTGTTGTAAGCAATATTAACAATTTACTTTCAGGTCATAATTTTGAAACTCTTGACAATTGGACTAGTATGCCTTCTAATAGTAGTATATATATCAAAAATTATGCTTACGAAGGTTATACTAAGTTCGGCAAAAAACTTTTACGTTTACTAACCAATAATGTTGACTGCACGCAAAACGGTGTATATCAGATCGTAAACGACTTGCCTATCGGTGAATATACATTATCTGTTTATGCTCGTGTTATTACAGCATTTACAGGTAACGAAGATGCTGGTGCGTATATTCGAGTTGTTGCTGCGGATGGTACAGTTTTGACAGAAAGTGAACACTTATCTGCTAAGGAAAGCGAATATATTCGACTTATCGCGCCATTTAACCTTGAAACTGAACAAAACGTACAAGTTCAATTGTTGGTTAATGGTAAGGGTGCGGTTTACTTTAATGCACCTCAACTTGAAAACAATCCTTATGCTAATGCATACAACATGCTTGAAAATAGCAATTTTGAAAACAATGTTACAAGTTGGAAGTGCTTAGGTGATGTGATTTCTACATCTGAAACTTGTTTTAATATGAAACATTCTCTAAAAATTACAGGTAATGTTGATGACAAATGTTACGCATCACAGGTAGTTATGGTAAAACCCAGTCGTTCAACCCGCGAAACATTTACTCTTTCCGGTTGGGCAAAAGGTTATGGATTGCCTAATCACGAGCGTGATGATGTTGAAAGCACAACATTTAGACTTCGTGCTGTAATTAGATATTATGATTCGGCTTATAGAGAATATGGCACGGAAGAATATACAGCAGATTTCTCACCTTGTACAGAAGAATGGCAACTTGCTTCGGTTGAATTCGCTAAGAGTAAATATCGCACCATACAAAGCATTACTATTTATTGTGATTACAGTAACAACATTGGTGTTGCTTATTTTGATGATATTCAGCTTATTCGCAATAGTATTGAAACCGGTCTTTCTGCAAGTGATTTTGAAACTGCTGTTGATGATGACGTAGTAACTGCTGATGAAGCTGATACCGTAACATCAGAGGGTGCTGGATTTAAAGAAAAAGTCGATGCATTTGGTAACACTCTTACAGAAACCACCTTCACTGACGGTGAATTTGGCACTATTTACCGTGCATTTGAATTTACCAAGTCAACAAATGAAAGCGGAAATGTGAATGAAAATGCAGGTAATGACTTAATCGCAGAAATTGATGCACGTGGTAATGAAACACTTTACACTGTCGATGAAGATACATCTCGTAACGAGGAAGTAATAGACCGTTGTAGTAACAAAACCTTATATGAGTATGACGAATCCGGCAAGACTACCAAGGTTACCAGCAAGGATGCTGATGGTGCAGAACTAGCTAATGTTTCTTACGGTTATGATGCTTTTGACAATATGACTTCAATTGTACGTGGCGATGGTATGAAGTATGTTCTTGCTTACAACGCATACCATAATCTTGAATCTATAGGTGTAAACGGCAAGGACGAAAAACTTGTAAAGTACACATATAAGTCTGGCAATGGCAGACTCAAAGAGATGGCTTATGCTAACGGCGATAAAATGAAGGCTACATATAATGGTACAGGTCAGCTTATTGCTGAAAAGTGGTTTGATATTAACAATACACTCACAGCTCACTATAAATATACCTATGATGGACAGGGAAACATCGTTCGTTCTATTGACATTTTGGCTTGTAAAGAGTATAATTACGAATACGATGAGGGCAAAGTAATTCGTGCTACCGAATGCAATATTACCATCAATGCTGATGAGATTGTAGTCGCAAAAGAACTTGTAAATACCATCTTCTATGTATATGACAATGATGGCACTCTTGTTCGTAAACGAATTATCTCTGCAAACGGCGACGAAAATATTGTAAATTATGAAACAACCGATGACAACACTGTAGTTAAATTCACTGCAGGTGGTAAGACTGTTACAAGCCATTCTAAAACCGATTCTTTTGGTAGAAAAGTCTTTGATGAACTGCAGCTTGGCACGGGATTTGTATCACGTCAGTTTAGTTATCTTACCGGTGAAGTTACTGACGAACATATTGATAGTGAAAAACTAAAGTCCAGTCCTACAACTCAGCTTGTAAGTCAAATTGTGCTTTCAGATGGTCGCAGTATTTCTTATGAGTATGACGCAGAGGAAAGAATCACAAAAGTCATTGACTCTATAGATGGTACTACAGAATATACCTATGATGCGCTTGGTCAGCTTAAAACCGAGATTGTAAATGGCGTAATTGTCAACGATATGACCTATGATAATTACGGTAATATTCTCACTAAGAATGGTATTTCATATACTTATGGTGATGACGTTTGGAAGGATAAACTTACTAAAGTTGGCGATCAAGAAATTATTTATGATGATCAAGGCAATCCTACAACGTATCTCGGTCATACACTTACTTGGGAAAAAGGCAGACAACTGAAGTCGTTTGATAACATTCAGTACACCTACAACGCAAATGGTATAAGAACTTCTAAAACCATTGACGGTGTTCGACACAATTTTGCGCTTGATGGTAGTAAGATATTAAGAGAAACTTGGGGTAACAATACTCTTATTCCTCTTTATGATAACGAAGAGACTGTTTGCGGTATTATCTATAACGATGAGCCGTTCTATTTCCATAAGAACCTACAGGGTGATATTATTGCTATTGTAGATAAAACAGCAAATATTGTTGCAAAATACACCTATGATGCGTGGGGCACCTGTACCATTACTGGGGACACTTCCGGTTGCGGTATTTCTACCCTTAACCCGTATCGTTATCGTGGTTATTACTTTGACCAAGAAATTGGTTTATACTATCTTCAGTCACGTTACTACAGCCCTGTTGTTGGTAGGTTCATTAATGCGGATGAACCCATAGTTCTACAAATTGAAAAAAATATAATTAATGCAAATTTGTTTTGTTACTGTAAGAATGAACCTATAATGAATATAGATCCTTTTGGATATTGGGTGTTGACAATAGGTATTTCTTGGGGTATAGCCGCTATAATGGGGATAAACTTTTTTGCAACATTGCTTATTGATTCTACATGGGATTATGGAATATTCATCGGTGCAACTTTACTATACGGAGTTGTGGAAAAAGGTTTGAGTGGTTCGCTAGGTATATATTGGAGATTTAAAAAGATAAAAAATTACCTTGATTCTGTGACAGTTGGATTCGCTGTGGGATTTAAGGTTGGTGGAATGTTAGTTTATGATTATTACAACTATCCATCATCAAAAAAGAAATTTGTTGGTATTCAAATTTCTTTTGGAACAACTGGACTTTATCGTGAAACAGCACCTTTTGATGGTGGACTTTATATTCCATTGAAGAGCAAGTTGAAAAGTTTCTTTGCAAGTTGTGGTAATAATTTTAGTAAATTAAAAAAGAAAATTAAAAATTTAAAAATTAAAATATATAGATAAGGTGATAAAATTTGAAAACAATCATTATTTGTTTGTCTGCCGTGATTGTTATAATTTTATTCGGTTTACTAAATTGGTTTATTATTCCTTTTATGAAATTGAATCGGTTGATTGTATGGCTAAATAAGAATGAAAAAATCAATTCTTGTGCATGGATTTCTGATTACCATCAATCGTTACTATGTATTGTAAAACCTGAATATTATAAGACCAATAAATATATTCAAGTAAAAACCAAAAATAAGGTTTCAATTAAATCGTTATTTAAATTTTATATTTCTGTAAAATTATTAGTGCAAGTTATTGATTTAAAAAATTTGCGAGATATAATTGAAATATCTAGTGAATTTGATGTTTTGTTTGTATTTACTTCTTATCACTGGACTGTGAATATGATAGAAAAAGTCGAGTGAATCTTTCTGTTGTTTTGCGCAATTCACAAATGGTAATTATGCATTATATTTAAATTGGAGGGCCATGTGATATGATTTTTCGGGAAAGAGTTATTGAAACAAAGTTAACTATTGGCGGAGTTATTGGACGTCTTATGGATACTGATAAGTTTGAATGCTGTATTAAAAAAGAAAAATTTGAAATAAGAGAAAAAGCTTTTATGTCAAATAGAATTTTTTTCCCATTGATTGTAGGGACTTTTGATTTACACAAAGATCAAGCGAAGGTTTTTTTATCGTTTATAATATCCAAGTTGGATAAGATTTTTTTGCTTTCTTTTTTTGCTTTTAATCTTTCTTTATCAGTATTTTTATATTTTTTATCGCAAGATATACTAATCTCATTTGTGGTAATTATATGGTCCTTTCTATTGCTTTTTATTTTTATGATTACTTACTATAGAAATTGTAGAAGAGCATTTAAAAAAATTGTAAATTTACTTTGTGAAAATTAAATACATAATATAGATGTACAGTTCTATTGTGTGGATAATAGTTATAAATGACTTCTTATAACTCTAAAAACTTTTTATTAACAAAGAATGGTTGGGGTAAAACCTAACCGTTCTTTGTTTTGCTTTAAGTTGCATTTATTAAGATATCTTTAGCTAATTGGCATGGCGCTTTACAGTAATCCGTGTATATTTCTGTTGTTGCAATACTACTGTTTCTAAGCATCCATTTATTAATGGCTCAATCTCAAGTATTAATTAAGGATTATTTATAGAAATTATTAAAAGCGGACCGCAGGTTTCCTCATATAGTTGTATAATATTTGTTATTACGATGAATAACAGTAAATAAAACACTTAAATTCGGAGGAAACAAAATGAAAAAGATTATAGAATTACCTTTGGTAGAGCCAATGTATAGTACATACCATAATGGAATTGTTACAGCATGTATTGTCGATAATCCAACATTAAGAAATGCCTATTTAAATGAAGCCGGTGTTTTAACTTGCACTAAGAAGTTTTTATCTGGATATACTTCACCGGAAATTGATGTTGAAGGAACTAAAATAGAGGATGCATCGTTTTTGATAAAGCAATGGATTTCTATGATTCCATTAAAGCGACAATTAAATGCTGTAATTAAAAATTATCTTGATGATGGTTTTTATGTGCATTACTCAGGTGTAGATGATTATTACGTTGAGGGTAAGAGTTGGTATCAAGAAAGACATTTTAGCCATGATGGAACAATTTGTGGCTATAATCAAGAAAACAAAACATTTTGTATATATGCCTATGACAAGGATTGGGTATATAGAAAGTTTTGGACGCCACAAAAATCTTTTGAAGAGGGTAGAAAATCAGCATATGATGGTGGTGTGCGCGGAGGAATTTATGGTATAAAACCCAAGGAAGAAAAAATTGAATTTTCAGCAGAAAAAGCTTTAAAATTAATAGAAGATTACCTTGATTCAAATATGAAAAAGTATCCTGAAGATGGCGAGGGGAATGTTCGAGGAATTGTTGTCCATAGATATATAGTTAAATATTTAAGTAAACTATGTGATGGAACAATTCCTTATGAGAAAATGGATTGGCGAGTATTTCGCATGATTTGGGAGCATAAAAAAGTTATGTTGGAACGCATTGAATGCATAGAAAATCAATTAGAAATGGATGCAAAAACAAGTAAAAAATATAAGCGTATAGTTGATGAAGCTAATAATATGAGAATGATATACGCTATGCTGCATACCAAAAGAAGAGATTCATTGTTTCAAAGCCTTCAAAAGAAATTACTCTCGTTAGACGAACAAGAAGAAAAAATATTAAAGGAACTTTTACGCAAAACAAAAAAACTTATAAAAAAATAAAATATTTTTAGGCATATTTCTATAAGCTGCTTCTAAAGTTGTATTTATTTAATACTTGTTTTTTTCGTTTTGTAGTAACTTCAGTATAAATTTCAGTTGTTGATACGCTACTGTGACCTAAGATTTCTTGAACAGATCTTAAATCTGCACATTAGCAAGTAAATTTGTAGCAAATGTGTGTCTTATATACAATAATTTGTAGTTGTTGTAAGAAGATGTAACGCTGCTTTTGTTTTCGAAATAATGTTGAAACATGATGTGTTCTATGATAAAATAGATGTTAGGAGGCGTGAGGTATGAAAAGTGGAGATGTATATCGCTATGTGTTTGTAAAGTTTGCTTTTGAAAGGCCAGCCTGGTATTTGGATCCAACTGACAGTGTTGAGGGAAAAGACTTTGTTTTAGTACCATACGGTTACCGCCAACTTGAAGGAGAGGTGGGAACAGTAGTAAGATACATATATCCATATGTGCCATACGACGGGAAGAATCTCAAAGAAATTATCGGTATCACCGAACGTCGAGGTACACCAAAAGAATAAACAGTTATTTGCCAAAACAAACTGCTGTGAATTGCATATTAACTTGTGTCGCAAATAAGGAGTACCACCGGTATTCGAGTGGTACTCCTTATTTACATCTAAAAATCAATAGTTATGCTATGGATTTTTGTTAAAAATTTATTTTTTCTTTAAATATTATCAAAAAGTTTTAATTGAAGTATAAGAGAATTTACAAAAAATTTTATTTTTTTCACATTTTTTTCGGAGCTTATATATAATATAACGATAAAACATTTAATAACTTATAAATGTTTTATGGAATAAAATTATTAAAGGTCTAATTGCTGTAATTGCTGTAAAACAATGGTTATTTTCGTTATGTATGGCATATAATATACGTTAAAAGGGATGAGGAAAAATGGGAATTTTTGCAACATGTGAAATTACACTTTTATATATGGAATACTATATACAAAAATACCGACCATCGTCGATGATCGGTATTTTTGTCTTAGATATCCTATTGGTTTTCGCTTTTTTCGCTACGGAGATTCATTTTTGCGCTGTTTATTAATTATGATGCTATTCTTTTCGGATATGCCCTAAGTTTACCATCTGATACTTCTTTGTAGCTAGAAATCCATTCATTTTCCATAAAATAATCTAATATGATACGATTGTACGAATTATCTTCAAACGAAGGTCTATGACTTCCTTGACAAAGCAAATCAAAGTTTTTATTATTTAATATTTTTCTTAATTCAATTATTGTTTGAGCATCAATTAAACCTTCAAATAATAATTCAGCATAAATCTCGCTTGGCATGCATTTTGAAGTTTTGGCTACATTCACGATTCTCGTATGATTCTTTTTGGAGTATTCAATAATTGATTTTTTTGATTTCGGTCCAAGCGTATTGTAATTTATAAATATCCAGGGTAAGTCATCAACATTAAAATGCTTTTGAATGATTCTTTCTACAACATCATCTAGATATTTTTTACCCTCAATTGTAATGATGCCGTCAATTCTATTCATCAAAATTAATGCTGACTGACTGTCAATACGAGAATCAGATAATATTTCCAAAAGTTCGGCTCTGTCTAAAGTAATATCTCCATTATCGATCAATTTAAAGGCCTTTTTAGCATCTCCTATGAAGAAAAAGTCTAACAAAAGATTCTTATAATTTTGTTTAATAAAATTATAAGAAGGTTCATTCTTTTGTATAATGTTTAATTCAAATAATGTTTGAATTTGCCACGTTTCCAATCCAACTATGAAAAAACTTTTATAATGGAATCCCATTTCATTAAGAATACTTTTATATTGTGTTTTATCAAAAAATTTTGATTGAATAAAATGAATTCTAAAACTATCTGCTACATCTAGCGATAGAAATGAATTAAGTTTACTGAATTTTAAAATTGATGGACTTGTTGCATGTGACATGGCATTCGCTAATTCTTCAGAAATTTTTTCTTTATCCATATCAATGTATTTGTAATACGTAAGTAGGTTGCGCCAATTGGTCTTAAAGGCATTATGCTTTAATAACGTTGGCATAATATCAAGTTCTTCTAATCTGGCAAGATTATTGATTTTGGTTGATAATAATGAAACATACTTTTGTTTATGTATTATACTTATATTTGGATCATTTAAGATATTGATAATTGTATTTTCATCGTCTCTAAATTTCTTTGTGGAATTTTCAACGATTATAGTAATAAATGTATCAATATTATCTAGTAGGTAGCTTGCAATAGGTTTGTCATTATTTTTAAAGACGTAAGTAAAAAAGTTTGGTTGAATCTCTTTGTAATCAATCTTATTAAATAATCTTAATAGTAATTCCATGTTATTATAATTAAGGGTGTACATATTGTTTTTATATACATAATTTAAAACTTGTTGATTATAATCTCCCGACAACTGTTTGAATTTAACACCTATTGATTGTAACTCGTCGCAATACTTGCCTATATCTGAAATTTCGCTTTGAAGAAATGTAATATCAGAAGAAATTTTCTTTGTTATCCAATCATTATTGTTTAATATATTAAGAGTGCCCATATCGCAGTATTCGACAGTTTGATATATATATTTGGAAAAGTCAATGTCAGAAAATAGTCCAAATGAAACCCATGTTTCAAGCCATTGTGGTGATAGTTTGTTTATGAATTTGATTAGGCCGCGATTTGCTCGATTTGATTTCCAAAAGTCAATTACAAATTTATATCCATCTTCACCTTGATTTTCTAGCGTATTAAACCATTTTCGAAGTAGTTCTTCTTTCCTTTCGGTGATCGCGCATTCGAATAAATCAAAATTATTAACAGAGTGCAATAAGAAAGATGATGGATTTAATGCTGCTAAAACATTTTTTGGGTTGTTAAGTTTATATTCAGGAGTTATTGAATTACCATTATGAACGGATAAAATAAAATTGCGATCTGTTTGAGACAAATCATCGGAATAAAAATAGCTAGAATAGACGCTATAGTCTTCGTTAATATAACCGTTTCTTATTAAATACTTTATTAAGCCATAATTTCTATCTAGCAAAACAGAATTGATAAAACCATTTTCTTTTTTATAGAAATTATTAACATCATCCCAAAAAGCATCCTCGTTTTCTTGAGTTGAGAAGATGTCCTTAAGTCGTTTGGTAACCAAAAATTCTAGTTCTTTTGTCAGACTGTTAACCCTATCTTCAGCTGGTTGAATTTTCTTGTTTAATGTATCTTGTAGTGTTTCGCAACGGGATTTGTATTCTTCGTTATTTTGCATTTCTCTTAATCCTTTAGATGCATCCAAATAACTTACTGTGCCATTTGCGTAAACAGTGATTGGTTCGGAAGAATTTATGATTTGCCTTACTAAATCAATACGACTTATATTAACAGGTATATCTTGAGTACCGATTTTATTAACGCGCCCGTTAAGTGGAAAATATAAAGAGTTCAATTCATCTAAGGTAAATGAAAAAGTTTCTTTAAGTTCTTTTATAAAGTTTTTTGTATCATATATTTCTTTTTGTATGGATTCTTTTTTATGGTCGAAAAATAATTTTGCTGTTTTAAAAACAATATAAACATATCCAAAGCCTGCTTGTAAAGAATGAAAATCTTCCGGGAATAGATTTTTATATACAATCATTGCAAATTGTTTGTTTGAATTTTCTTTGTCCGATACAAGTTTAAAACTTTGTTTATATATTAGATATTCATTGACGATATTAGTTAAAAGTCTCATATCGTTTATGTAAAATGATATATCATTTATTAGGTGTTCATCAATTTCGTTGGTTAAGTTTGCATTTTTAAGTATTTTGGATAACATACTAGATGCATTTGAAATATCAACAACTGGAACGACAGGAATAATAAAATCAAAAAACTTGCTCCTATCAGATGTACTGAAAATATTATCTTTGATTAAGTAAAAGAAACGTAAATCTTTTTTTGAGTTTTTATTAACTAAATAATTTATTTCACGTAGTTTTTCAAAGATTAGGGTTATATCATATCTATCTAAATCTTCAAAGACTATAGCATCAACGTCGCAATTTTCGAATAGATAAATTACTTCATTTAAATATTTGTCAAAGGACGAATCTGTTTCCGAGTCAAAAATTTCAATTCCTAGTAAATTTTTAACTTCAACTTTTTTAAGGTTTTTTACAAAAAATCTTTTATTTATAAGAAGAAAGAGAAAATAAATTAATATAATAGCACACGCAATTATTGCTATGAATTTAAAAGTGGGTGATATAAGGAAATGTAAATCTATAATTTTTAATTCTTCTACAAAGTTTTTTAGCCATTTTTCAAATCCCAAAATCATAGTTGTTGAGATTACGAAAAAAATTGCAATAACACGAAGTATAGTGGCAAATACATTACTAGTTCTTTTTATGTTAAAACGAGATTCTTTAATTTTATTTGGTGATATTTGATGAATAAGTTGGTTTAGAATTTTTCCTTCCAATATATTATTTATGCTAATAATTTCTAAGGTATCGTTGTTGGCTATTGATTCATTAAAGGGTTTTTGTTCTTCTTTTTTTGATGAGTCTGGTTTAGAATCTATAATGTGTTTATAATTTTTGTTTTGATGAAGGTTGTCATCAAAACGTGCAAGCGATATATGTAAAAATTTCTTTTCGGGATGTTTTGAGGCATAAGTGTTAATAATGCTGCTTTTACCAGAGCCATATGTGCCCATTAAAGCAATGTTTCGAACTTTTTCATTAGGCGAAAAAGCAAAATCGAGAGCATCCTCATAATTAGAAATATCAATATTATCTTTGGGCATTAAAGAATTATAAACATTGTTAGTGCCTTTTCTTGAAATAAAGTTAATGATTCTTTGACACAAAGATATTAACCAGTTTCCAACTACATTTTTTAAATTTCTTAACTTATTTTTCACTATATCACCTACATTGCGTATTTATATTTACATAATATCACTTTTATCGACAAATTACAATATTTTCCAAAATATGATTTTATGTGTTGATTTATATGTTTTTAAATTACAATGATCTTTACGTTAGAATATAAGCTGTGAATAATTACAATGCGAGATATAGTTGTTTGTTTCTTATTCTGCTGTAATATAGTTCGTGTTGGGTAGTTCACTTTCTCCTCGCATCATGACAGTAACCCCCTATCACCAAATGGGCATAAAAACCCCTTGGTGTAGGGGATTTTTTTATTCCAACTTAATTTTAAAAAGCAAGCTGCTATTGCCACCTTTGGCTCTGTAACGTTGTTTGGTTTCAATGAGTCCTTCCTTGCGTAAATCCTTTAAAGCCCTGCGCACAGTCGACGAGGATATTTTAAGGTCATTTGCTATGGTGGGAATAGAAGGCCAGCATTCACCGTTTTTGTTGGCTCTGTAAAAGAGATAGGTATAAACAGATACAGCGCGATGAGACAAGTCCATACGATACAGAAAGTTAAGTTTGCTCATTAGAGTCTACCTCTCTGTTGATTGGCGCAGTTGTGTTTAGACTTCGTCCACCACTTTTTCCGGATTTATCTTTCTTGTCATCTGTGTCAATAGGAGGAGTCTGCTGTGGTTTGTTGGATATACTTTCTATTTGACTTTGCCCACCAGCGTCAAATCCTTTTGAAGTGGTCCTTTCAGGAAACAGCCAATCGGGGTGGTATTTTTTAATAATGCCATCCATTATGTCTTTTTTCTCTGCATATTGAACCTCTCTATCTTCATGACTTGGGACTTCATACGGATTGTTTTTATCAAAAACTATACCCCATTGAAAGAATAATTTTAATTTTACTTGCATGGGATGTACGCCTGTTTTCATTACAACAAATCTTCCTTTTGGTAATGACTTCAACTCATCCGGCGTCATTAGCGGCCTCTCGATCATTTGTAGCGACTGTGAGGGGTCATTCTTGCTACGAGATACAGAACCGGACATTACTGTTCTACTGCCAAGTACTTTTGAAAGAATATCTGCAGAACTGCTGTTAGGAGCAAAGCCGCCGAATATAGTGAGCTGTGTGTTGTCTACTATAATCTCTGCGCCTTCTTTACCATAGTTCTTTTCAAGCTGTGCAAATGATTGTATTATAGGTACAATCTGAAGTCTTCTAGAGCGAGAAGCCGAGAACATCATTTCTGCCGATTCAATCTTGGGTAACGTACCAAACTCATCACAAAAGAAGACACAGCGGTTTTTTAATTGACCACCGTTTTCATCAGCAACGGACAGTATCTCACGGTATAGTTGTTGAATAATAAGAGAAATCATAAAGAAGGTGTTGGGATTTTCTTCGGGCATGATTACAAAGATAGCAGACTTTTCGTTGCAGAACTTTTCAGCATCTATCTCTGTGTCAAAACACAACAGTTGTTCAAGTTCAGAATCAAGAAATGTATTGAGTCGGGAAAGGGCAGTGGACATAACCGATGCCATTGACTGTTCGGCAGTGTTAAGTGCCGCACCTGCAAACCATTTGGCTTTATGGTCATCAGGAAGCAATTCCATAAGTTGTTGGAACTGATTTTTTCCTTTCTTTTGTGATGGTGCTAACAACTCTTGTATTATTTTAAATACAGATACTATGTGTCTTTTCTTGGGGTCACAAAACTCAGCCACAAGCAGAATAGTAGCAGTCAGTAGTCCTTCGGCCGCATCATAGAAGTATGCGTTCTGTCCGAATGAAGCAGCATCCATCCCGGATAGGATAATTGTTTTAGATATAATCTTGGCATATTTTTCTGCCTTTGCCTTATATATGAGCTTATTATCTTTCTGGTATAAATCCATGTATTTGTTTACAAGGTGTAAGAGATTATTTCCATGTGACTTTGTTGGATTGCGCAAGTCTATTACAGATATATTGTATCCATATTTTTCTTGAGCAATCTTTCCATAGTTGCGCATGATGTCGCCTTTGGTATCTGTTGAGAGCCAACTCATACCACTGGCACATGCATATTCAATACAAGGATATAGCCAGTATGCTGTTTTACCAACACCGGCCGCACCAAGCATAAGCGCGTGAACATCTCCGGTGTCTATCATAGCAGTAGTGCTGTGTTTGCCACCTGTGCATCCTACAACTATTCCTTGGGGAAGAGCTTGTTCGGGTTGCTCGTTCTTTTTGGATGATTTATGGTTTGTGAACCCGGATGCTGTAGGTGTCTGATTGTTCATTGCTTGTCTGCGCCATTTTTCAGAAGTAAAGGGGATATGCTTGTATATGCTTCTTATCTCGGATTTAGTTGCCCATCTAGCAGTACCGTGCTGTCCATCTCCAACAGTTTTAGATTTTATATTGTTAAGATTATATATGTGAGCAAGTAGTGTAACGCCACCAAGTACTGCAAACATTATGGCGGCTACGACTATTAATAAGACGGGATTACCCATCGGACCACCGCCTTACATTACTTGTTGAAAACATACTTTTTCCTCCGTTTCGTTTGGATTGGTTAGGTCTTGATTCCAATCCTTTAATGTTGGGATTAGTGCTTTACATTCAATGCCTTTTTCGTTTAATGCTTCACTCATACGTTTTGTCGCTTTAACACCGGCCTCGTCATTGTCTAAACATAGATATACAAAGTTAATGTTTGGATTTTCTTTAATCATTTGAAACATAACCTGGTAGGATACACCACAACAAGCAGCATAGCTGTGCTTTTGCCAATCGTTTTTATTCATAGTTATAAACGACAGCATATCTATTGGTGCTTCAAATAAAAAAAGGCATCGGCTATTGCCGTGCCAATGAAAACTGTATTCGGGGGAACATGCTTCTACATTTCCTTTGTAATCGCTGTTGGAATGACTTGCTCGTTTATGTACATGTCGGGGCTTACCGTCCATATCGTATCCTACAAACACAACGTTATGATAGTCTGCCGATTCATATATCATATCCTTCTTTACAAACTCGGTAACAACATCCCTGTCCAGTCCACGAGTCTGTGTCAGGTAAGCAAATATACGGCGCATGTTATTGTTCTTTTTAGGCAGTTCAAAAACTTTGTTTTCGTTACGCTTAACAGGTTCGGATGTTTGCAGTTCACCGACACTTTGCCTGCCAAGTAGATATTGCATTGTCTGGGGGAAATCCATATTGAAGTATCTGCGCACAAAGTCTACAGCATCACCACCAACTTCTTCATACTGGTTATACCAAACATTACCACGCACGGTTACCTTTTCATAACCGTCCTTCCATTGAAACTCTTTACCGGATTTCTTTAACGTTTCGCCTTGTCTACGCAGCAGGTCAACAAGGTCAGTCTTGCGCGCTTGTTCTTTTTCTTGTTCTGTAAAATGAATATAACTTGACATATCATTGCCTCCTTGATTTTTTGATACGTGTATGTTAAAATAAATGTAAACTAGTCCTTAGTGAGTGTAGTTGGAATATTGATTGGTTTATCTGTCACGTTTTCTAAAGAATTTAAGAATGGGTTGAAAATAACTTTTGGATGCACAGGAAAGGATTTGATAGAAATGATGGTAGTAGTATTTGTTATGGCGGAAACGGGTGTTTGTGGGAGTCGTTGCAGACAAATCAGCAATCTGACTAATTACACGTTGAAATAAGGGATAAGCACTAGGAGGTTCGAATCCTCTTGCTCCCGCCACTGGTCACAGCATTTATGCTGTGACCTTTTTAAATACAAAAAGAGAGAAATATGGAGATTATTATGGCTGAAGATGCAAAGATTCATAAAATTTTTAAAGTAATTTTAATATTAACATTTACACTTGCAAATATTACTTGTTTTAATTTTAATATTCCAGTTCTGTTGCAATTGTACATAATGCAAAGAAAGGTTTTTGATACTGTATTATGTTTGTATTCAGGTATAGCTTCTGGATTAGTAATAATAGAGATAGCTATTGCTAAACTAGCACCACAATTTTCTGCAAGAAACATTGTTCTTGAACTCATAGCAATTTGTTTACATATAAAAAATTGGTGGAACTATTTGATTAAAAATGAAGTTGAAATATATACACTCGAAGATGTACGTGAAAAGTTTGAGAAAAATATAGCAAGGTATTTACGCTTTGTAAGATTATTAATTTATACATTAATACACATTGGATTTAGTGTTCTACTTAAATACTATTTGGTGCCTCAATCTATATCTTTCGGTCAAATAACTATTAATATTATTAATTTCGGTGTTATAGTGATGAGTTTTGGCATGACGATATATAGTACAGTAAAAGAATAGCGATTATACAATGACGTTCTCAAAAACACAAAGAAAGCAACTTGACATATATTTACCCTTGTTTTATAATTTAAGTAAATAAAACACGAGTTTTTGCATATACTGACATTGAACACGATTTTGTTGATTTTATGTTGACAAAGTGCACTATTGTGCGGTACAATATGTTTAGTAATCGAGTTGCAGAGACCTGTGAGGTCTGCAACCAATGGAGTTCCTGCGGGAACTCCATTTTCACTATAGGGGGATGTTTATGGCAAAATTGTTTTTATCTTTTGATGTTACAGAGACACAACTTAACGAAATGATGGGCTTTCCAACCGATTGGAAAGACATCTCAAAATATAAGAAATAATCTAAAACCTACGGTGTTTAACCGTAGGTTTTTATTGTCTAATACCAAGAGCTTGTTTTTTATCATCAATTTGTCTTCGCAGTTTTCTATCTATTTTATTATTCAAACTAGGATCAGCTTTGTCTTGTATTAGTCTTCCTAAGTGATGCAATAGTCTAATGACTGCTGTTGCACTTGACCAATTTTTATTTGCTGTAACGTTTTGTGTTGCGGTTGCATCATATTCATGCTCATCGGATGATTTGGATTCATTAACATAATCTTCGCTTGTAGTTATATTTAAGGCTTCTTGTATAATCATATTTTTAATTGATTTAAATTCAATGTTATCTACGAGCGGAATTCTATCAGGTAGTTCGTTAGTATAGGTTCTAATAGTTTCTTCTTTTAACTCGTACCATAGATTATATAACTCAGATATTCTTTCATCTTTTGCAAGTTCGGACACTATATTATTTACCATAGCTTTAATGTTTGGTTTTAAATAACCATAAACCTTTTTGCCTTTAACATTTGAAAGAGCATTTGCAAGTTCAACAAGCATGTTTTCAAGTTTAGGATTATCATACTCACCAGTATTGATTTTAGAAACAATTGTAGCAATCATTTCTTTGCTATGTGCTTTTAAGTTATCTCTGTGTCCAGTTTGTTCAACGAAAACATTATATGAGTCTTGGCCGAATATTTCGTTTGCAAGTGAAGAGCGAATATTCATTAGTCCTTTTTTTGTAAGATAACCTTTATACTGATTGGTAGAATACATTATCATATGTACGTGTGGATGATGACTTTCATTGTGAAAAGCGGCATACCATTTAAAACTATTCATAGGTATTTTTAGATTATCTGAAATGATTTCGGCGTGTCCTCGTAGCATGTTTCTCCATCGTTCACCGTTATTGTATCCAAGTCTTTCCGCATCTTCTCTGCGAAGAGATATTACTGCTGTCCACACATTGCCTTGATGCAGATTAAGTTCTTTCGATACTTCGTTAAGATTTACTATCTCACCATCATTTGTAAATAAACCGTGAGTTCCAAACTTTTCAACTCTAGGACGAGTAGCAATGTAATCAGCATAGGTTTTATTTTGCATTGCTTCATCAGCGTTATCTTCTAATGCACGAGTAATAAATTCGGAAGCGTTGCCAGTTGTAGAGTTGAATTTATAATCTTCATATTCAAGCATTACTTTAGTATTTGGAAAGTCTTTAATTATATGATTGATAATATCTTGTTGACGTTTAGTTGATGGTCGTAGTTTATGTGTGTCATCAATCTTTTCAACGCCTTCACGTGTAGCAATGTATTTTGCATAGTTACCTGGTAAACTATATTTTTTTGGTTTAAGATATTTGAACTTTGTAATTAACTTTGCCATTTGACAGCATCCTCAAATGTAAGTGTGCCGTTAAGTCTTTTAACTTCCATTTCACATTGGCCACGCAATCTATCCATTTCTGATTTGTCATACTCTTGTAGTGAGGCAAGAACATTTTGCATGATTGCTATCTCGACTGCCATCTTGTATAGAAGTCGGTTCCGCTTTTCATCACTCTCTGCAATTATTCCTTTTACTGTTGATGCTACTATTCTAGGAAGATAATCATCTTTTTTTTGTGTCGTAACATAGCCGGCGTAAAAGTGTATTGCTTTTTCAATAAATTCGGACCTACTAGTACAGTTGTCATCTTCATATAATTCACTAACAACATCAATAGAAGAGTCGTTAATCCATAGTGCAAATTTTCTTTTGTGTTCTTTTTCATTCATATTCAACTCACATCCTTCTTGAAGATTAAATATTTACGACCCACAGATAACCCCACTAATAATGTGGGATTTTTTGTATATAGACTCACACATTTGCCGAGTTCCGAAAGTACGACCCACAAACAGTGGTTTTTGATAAATGCTCTAAAAGTGCCTAACGGTCGGCGTTGCCGTCCGATGTGAAGCGAGTGGGGGAGGCTTGCCGACCCACACTCTTTCACCTGCTTTATTTTCGACCGCGCGAAAACCCTAAAAAGTGGGTAGATTTGGCCGATTCCAACCTCGCCCCACAAAGCCGTTTATTTGCGATTTAATGGGCGAGGGGAGTCTTTACCTACCATTTTGTTAAAGTCGATTACAGGCGGCAATTTTGGCCTCAAACGCGATAAAGTTCGCACTTGTTACAGTGGACTTTTAATCGCTTGGTTTACCTTTGGGATTTTGATTGCCCACAGCAGAAGGAGAAGAAGTTTTAATTTTGGGAGATTTTGGTTCCGACCTTTGTTCAGTGCCAGAATTAAGTTCTATGAATTCTCTTACAACTGACGGTACCGTTTTTACGTATAGAGATTCAAGCGACTGCGCAAGTTCATTTTCTAGATTAGAGTTTTTCTTTCCAAGATAAATTTTTAAAGCGTTTAATCTTTCTTCGTCATAGGAAAGTGTGATTGTACTTTTCTTCATATTAATCATCCTTTCTAATTCATAGTCATACTGCAAGGGTCTAGTTCTGTATCAATATGAAGTTCTGTTTGATTATAATTAGATACAATTTCTCCGGTCTGCTGATTATACTCGATGAGTTGTTTTACAGCAGTTGAGTTTTCTATGCCTTTTAGAAAAGCATTTTTTAAAGGTTCATTTATAATTCGTGTTATTCTATCACTACCACAAATGATGCCTTTTGAAATAAGACTGCTCACTGTACCACCGTTTTCTGCAGCTTCATTACTTGCACGACCTATTGTACGGAGCACCATCTTTTCAGAAACATTATTGAAGACCACTACACTGTCTTCAGGCGGCAAGATATGTACTACTGTGAATGAACCTATTTCATCTTCGAAGGTCGGCATGTATCCACATTCGAGTAAACCGTCAGTAGCAAACTGTTCTACTTCATTTAACGAGTATCCGGCATTAAAACAAAGCGCACCATAAATTATTTCATTGCTTAAAGTGCAAAACCGAAGGCTCTGTTGAAAGACCTCCGGTTTGAAATTGCTTTTAACATATTCGAGTGCATCCATTGTTTCAGATAGTTCTTTATCTAACTTTGATTCACCGTCATCAGACAATCCAAGAGCAAGTTCTAACCATTTAAGAATTGTGGAATCGTTTTCTTCTTTTGGATTGAGATTTCCTCGCATGAAGTTTATAAATTCAGATAGCATTTTATTATCCTCTTTCTACATAGATTGTTTTATTTCAGGGTAGGCTTTGCCATGTTGTATCTTCTTGCTGTGATTCGCTGTCACTTTGAGTGCTTTCCATAATATTTTGTAACTCCGTAGCTGCAACGTTTGTACCAAATTCAAGATTCACATTATTTACAAGTTCTTCATAGGTTTGTTCCATAGAAAAGCAACCGACGAGCCGGTCGATAAAGTTTTCTTCATCCGAATAATCATAAAGCGCAAGTGTATAAAGCACCTGCGCTTGTTTAATTTGGATTTGTGAATATCCTGATTCATTCATTTTGTTTTCGATACCTATCATCGTGTCTTCTACTGATTGAAGCATTGCAATTTCTTCTTCGGTAAGTTGTTGCTCAACGTGTTGCTGTAGTAGTGATGGTTCAAATTCAATATCACCACTGAAAACTGCTATTACAGCAGCTAGCGGCATAAGTATAACAAGTACAACGCAAAGAATAATTCCTAATACTTTTTTTAATGCTTTAGGATTTGTAAGTACTGAAACAATTACCTTTTTGGCAACCGCAGCAATTGCAGGCGCCGCCATTATCGTCCACCTGCATTTCCAAATAAAGCAGATTTATATTCCGGCGCGGTTACTTGAAGCAAATATCTTTCGTTACCACAACGATATAGACAGGTGCCACGTTCAGGATATCTTATCAGTTCAAACTCACTAGGCTCTATCTGTAATGCATCCATATATTCTTGTGGGTTACAAGAACCTGCATTAAACAGGAAGTGATGTGTTGGAATAGAGAATAGGGGTTTTGTGAATTCACGAATTGAAGGAATTAAAAAATCCTCAATGTTTTGACTTGCAAGTAGCATTGAGGAATCCTTTTTACGAACTCGTTTCATACAGTTTCGTATATATTCAATTGCAGTCATATTTGTTAAAAACAAATACAATTCATCTATGCTAGCTACAGTATTACCAACACCGAGTAGATAGTTGTTCATATAGGACAGTATGTTAAACAATAATGTATCTTTTAGTCTTTTGTTTACATCCAGTAATCCTTTTACACCAAACACAATAAAATCATCGTCCTTAATATTCGTATGCCCATTAAAATATACCGATTCAGAACCTACACACATGCTATTGATACCAAGGCAAACAGCTTGTAACGTTTTTTCGGTATATAGATTTTTATTGCTTCTATCATAATGCGTATATTCGTATTTGCAGATATCATAAAAATCTTTCATGATAGGGTAGTCGGTAGGTTTTAGTTTGCTGTAATCGGTAGAGTCGGTTATACCAAACTTTTCGTATAACTTTGAAAGCATTATTTCTATTGTGTCAATTTGAGTGTCTGTAAAATCTTTGTATGCCCTAAAGAAGTCCTTAAGAAAAGCTATATGCTGACTAAGTCTTGTTGCTTTTTTAAAAGCTTCGGGTGAAGACTCACTGTCATCGGTACTATCACCCCAAACTTTTGGTTCAAGTGGATTAATGCGATATTCTCCTGAAAGACAATCGAGATATGTACCGCCAAGACCATTTACACAAAGTTCTCTATATTCTTCTTCTGGATCAAGGCATATTATTTTTTTGCCAGATTCACGTATGTTGGTTAATAGTAGTTTCATTAGGTAAGATTTACCCTGACCGGAGTTGCCGAGAATAAGAATATTTGAAGTTGTCTTATCTTCGGTTCGTCTATCAAAGTCAACAAGGATATTTGTACCGAATTTATCTCTACCGATATATATTCCTTGATGGTCGGTCTTGCCAGAAAAGTTAAAGGGATATAAATTGGCAACGGAGCGTGCAGGTAACACACGTTCATACTGTGCGCCAAACTGATTAGCCCCCACAGGCAGAACAGAGAGAAATCCTTCTTTTTGCCTAAGTGTCAATCTATCTACCGAAATCTTTGCACGTGTAAGTTCCATTGCAATATCTGTTTGCAATTCACGTAACAATTGTTTGGATTTTGCTTTTAGTTCAATGAATACCGAGCAGTGAAGGAATACTTCTTTATCTCGTTCATCACCCGAAAGCAATCGTACAATGTCTTGTAAGTTTTCTTCGGCAGTTATTGTTTCGGTAATATCGTCGCTTGTACTTTTCATCTTATTTCGTCGTGTTGCGTTTTGAAAGATTTTTGTTCTTTCTGTGTGGTTTACAAGACGATTGTAGATACGCAAGGTAACGCCACTTCGGTCCGCAAGGCGTGCAAGTATTGCTTGCTCGCTTGTAACGGGTGGATACTCTTTTATTACCCAAGAGCATCGGTACGTATCTCCGATAATATAATGGTCTGAAAAAAACTTTATTGTACCGGGTAAAATCATATCGAAAAAGTCTTTCGTACGTATTTCCTCGACTTGTTCGGGTGTTAATTCTTTTTGTTTTTTAGCCATAGTTTTCTCCTAACTATATTATTCGACGTCGATATATTGCTCACCGTCAATATCCGGAATAAGCTCACCGTTCATACTTGCATCAAAATAAAGAGCAAGGAAGCGTTTTATGTCTTTCTTGCTCATTCGATGAACTTCAAAGCCTTCATTTGAAATAGCTTTTTCGATTTCATTTCGTATGTGTAATATTTGTTCGGGTTTCTTTTGTTTGCAACGTATGGTGAGAAAAAATTGGCGAGCTGTAGACATTTCTATTTGGATATCATCCAAAAACTTAATATCTTTTTCAATTATTGTTTTTACACTCGGATTTTTTTCGCTCTCCAGTCTGTTTTGTAGATACGCTTTATTATCATCAAAGCATTCAGCCGAATCGGAACATATTATTTCAAGTTCGGGATTAGTTGACAGCAGCATATAAAGATGGTTTATTTTTATGTCTATAGCGGCTCTGGACATTACGGAGATATTAGTGGGAGCAATAAGGAAGAAAAGTAGTTCGCCCTTGTTTGTAACAAGTCCGTATCTGCTAAAGGTTTTAATGCCAATCAAATCTTGAACAGAGCGACCCTTTTTCTTTCTCTGCCGTATGTTAGTATTGTTCATAGTCATCATCTCCATTCGTAATATTGTTGTGTAGTTATAAAATATTTTCCTGCGGTTTTTATAAAATCCAGTATAGTATTATCATCAAGACGTATCGTTAAAAAACCATAGGTGAGAGTTGCAACAGCAGGTAAAAGCCATTTTAAATGAACCAATATTACTATTGAAAGCAAGGCTGATATACCTATAATTGCAAAGTGACGAAGACTCCATAACCATAAATTTGCTGTAGCTTTTAAATTAGAGGGATATAAGTATTGTTTCATATACATACCTCCTGTGTTTTTATTTTTTAAATATTGTGCGCGTGAGATTTACAGCAGTTGATGATGCATGAACAACACTCATCATATTTATCTTTGCACTTGAATCTAGTCCAAATTGTTGCGCGATTCTTGGCACTTCATTAGCTGCTAGCATTACGCCTAATCCCAAAAGCATATTTTGAGGGAATATAATTAATCCCAAATATAATAAAGTGGTTTGTAAAAACGCAGTTAAACATATAGCGATTACCTGTTTTACCCATTGAACAAAGCCTTCTGTGAATCCGCGAGGCACAGAGAACATATACAAAGAGCCCACGGCAATTTGAATGAGCAATATGCCGCCACGCTTTATGTTTTGGAAGAATATTTTTATAATGCAGTAGGCGAATGCAATCATACAAAGCAGTGTAAAAAGCGTAATTTGTGATGATGCGTTTCCAGTAAAAAAACTACCGACTAATACGCCCATACTTGTTTCGGACAGATCTAGCGCATCTGATGATGAAGCGAGTGATGCTAAATCGTGAGAGAAAGTGTTTTGTAGGCTAATGCAGAACTTATACAATTCTATTGGGAGATTGCCTACAAGGGAACACGCAAAGAAACCTTTTAGTATATTTAAGGCAGTAGTTTTGGGGCTAGCTCGGCCGTTTTGATATTCTATTGCTATATCAAATACAGCGACTACGACACCTACTGAAAATAGTGCCCAACCAAATAAAGTAAACAGTTCTACAGTTGCTTGTACCCAAGGCATATCGAAAATCTCTGCGCCCATATTTCCCATTGAAGTGAAAAAGTCTGAAATAGCGGAGTATATTGTTTCGTATAGCCAACGTAACATGGCTTCGAAGATCGCACTTGCAACCGAATCGCCAATTCCACCGAAGGCATCACTAATGGCATCACCCATTCCCGCAATAATATTTCCAAGCCAATTAAACATAAAATTCACCTCTTATAGATTCATAGGTGACATGCTCATATCTTGATTTGCAAACATTTCTGCATAGGTAAGTACGGTATCTCCTATTTGAGATTTTTGTTCCAGTGTAGGCGGAATGTACCAAGCGCCTTTGGGGTTATTGTTTTCCCACATATGAGGGACAATAGGGGGTAGGCCATTATTTCTTTGTTGCATACCGATTATGTCTGCAAACAAAAAGTTTTGGGAATCTACTTCTCCACCTGTTCGATTAATAATGACAGCACGGATTGTATCGTATTTTCCTTGGACCTCCGATGCAATAAATTTAAGTTTAATTCTTAAATCTTCGTCGAGGGTTCCTGTTAGTGTTCTACCTACGATTAACGGATTTTTTATGATGTCGTTATCCGCAAACATCATTCGCATTTCTCTTTCGTATAGATTCATAAAATTTACACCTCGCTTTTATAATATGGTCCAGATGTATAGCGGAGCTGTAAGTGTGAAAATAAGACAAGCGAACAAAATTGCGGGTGCTGTAAATTCGAACTGACCGTGCTTTCTATAATCAAAATATGCTGTGCCTAGTTTTACGAAAAACAAAATGGCAAGGATCATATCAACGACAGGAAATACAACGTTGTTAACAACTGTTTGAACTTGTACTTTAGCTGCGTTCCATGTTTCTTCAATTGCTTGTGCAACATTTCCTGAGGCCGCAAAAGCTGTAATTGTTGTCAGACAAATAAAAGTCAACAAAAGTACTAAACACAAGATAATTTTCATAAGTCTTTTTTTGAACATTTCAAATCTTCTCCTTTTAAATATAAAACCGTTGAGTTGGAATATAATCCAATTCAACGGTTCGGTTTTTTAGCCTATATATTATTCCTCATCATTACTATCGTTGTTTTGTTTGAAGTATATAAACGCAAGCGAAATTAAACCGCCAAGAGATACTGAACCAAGACCAATCCAAAAGCCTGTTGATGATTTGTCACCGGTTTGAGGACTTGTAGGTTCTTTGGTTTTTTCGGGAACAGGTATCTTTTTGTTGGTTATTTTAACCTTTATAACCTGACCGTCTTCGGTAATCTCAAAAGGATATTCTTTTGTGTCTTCAATATATCCTTCTAGTGCGGCGAATTCCGTGTATGTGTATTTACCGTAACGGAGTGTAAATTTAACAACACCGTTTTTATCGGTGTATCCTTCTGCTACGGTGTTTCCATTTTCATCTTTGACACGGAATCCAACTTTAGCAAGTGGCTTGCCATCGGCTAAATCGGTTTTGGTTATTTCGAGTTCTCCGGTAATGGCTTTGTTGATAAATAGTCCATCTTCGGTATTCGAGATTACAACAGTTTCACCGTCATTGCGGATGTCAAATTTAAATACGTTAGTATCTGCCAAGAAACCAATAGGTGAGGTTTTTTCTATAAGAAAGTAACTGCCATAGCGAATATCGGTTGCACGATAGATGCCATCGTTGTCGGTAAGTTTTGTTACAAACTTATCGCTTTTATCGTATTCACCGTTTTTATTGGTATCTTCATAAATCTTAAATACTGCGCCAAATAGTTTTGTGTCGGTGAACTCGGCATCTACCTTTATAACTTCAACATTACCCTTGATGGCTTCATTGATAAAACCAACTCCGGCTTCATTTTCAATGTTGATAACGACATCATTTTCGCGAATCTCAAAGTAGTAGTAACCATCATCTTTTAAGAAACCTTCGGGAGCAGTTTTTTCGTGCAAGAAGTATCCGTTGTAACGGAGATTACCCATCGTATAAATACCGTTTTCACCCTCAGACATCTCACCGATAAGTATGTCTATATCCTTGTCGAACTCTTTATTGCCGTTTACATCTACATAGATTTCAAACACAGCACCTGCAAGTGTGTTTTCGGGATAGTCTTTATCTACCTTGATGGTTTTGACTGTACCAGTAATGAATTTGTTTTCAACACCGATTTCTACAATTTCCATATCTTCTTTGATACTTATCTCGTAGTTTGTTTCGTTAAGAACAAATGCAGGAGCAGCCTTAATTTCACGGACTATATATTTTCCATATGGTACATTTGTAAAGTAGAATATACCTATCTCATTTGATTTGCAGGTGAGTATTGCCGTGTCTTCGGTAAAGTCGGTTTCATCTGCGCTGAATAAGCCAAACAATGCGCCGCAAATCTCAAAGCCGTCTTCGTCAACCTTTTTACCGATAATATTGCCACGTATAATTTTGTTTTCTATTACCTCACCATCATTTAATGTGATATGCACGGTTTCAGTTTCTTGTCCGGTATATGCGAAGTTGACATGATAAAACTCATCATCAAGTATGTAATGACAATCGGAATTGATTTCTTTTACATACACACTTGTATCTACAGGTAGGTCGGTTTTAAAGGTGATGCGACCATCTATATCACAGTCGGCGGTTTCAATGAGAGCATTTTTTGGTATTACCTTACCGTCAGCAGCAGTCATATCTTTAGCGGCATATAATCCGAACTGAACGTTAGTAATTTCATCGTTAAAACCAACATTAAAGACCTGGTCTTTCTCTATAGATTTTTTGAGGTCAATTACTATCTTTTGTCTTTCGTTTGTAAAGGAAGCAGATGTATTTGTAATCTCAATAAGTTCTCCAGCATAGACAAGTTCAACATTCACAGGTTTGCTGTTAAGCACCATACCATAAGGAGCTTTGACTTCACGGATTTCATACTTGCCAAGATATAAAGGTTCGGTTGTTGCAGTTCCGTCTTTGCCTGTAGTAATGGTTGCAACTACCTGACCTTTTTCATATCTAAGTGTTCCATCAAGGGTTATAACGTCTTCGGATGCGATTACTTCATATGTGGCATCTTTCAAACCTTTTATTTCGTATATAGGTTGGTATATATCATCGTTTTCAGCTACAGAAGAGAAGACTTCGCCACTCTTTGTGATGGTTATTGTTCCTTTCTGTGCGTAATTGGATTTTGTAACTGTTACAACATCCTTTTTGCCATCAACCTTAAACGCCACAGGAGTAGTATCTAGAACATAACCGTGACAAGTGTTTTGTTCGATGATTTCGTAATTACCGTAGGGCAGCGCACTGGGCAACATAAGTTTTCCGGTAACATCGGTATAATATATTTCAATATCTATAGGTGTTGGATAATTGATGTGTTGTACAACATATTCGCCGGTATCTTTGTTACGCACTTTAAATCCAATACCGGACGCGGGAATGACTTTTCCTGTTTCGGCATCTTTTTTAACAATCTCTATATCCGCTTCGAATGTAGCATTGTTTATAAAGAAAGGATACGTTCTACCATTATCGGTAATAGTAACTTCAAACGGCGGCATTAATTCTTTTCCTTCTTTACCGGCCACTTGTTTGACAATATATACACCATAAGGTAGGTCTTTTGTTATTGCATAACCATATGAGTTTGTAACCAACTCTGATCGTTCAGTGCTTTTTGCATTATCGTATGAACCTGCGGATTTTAGATATACTTGAAAGACAGCATTTTCTTCTGGAGTTACAAGGTCTGTTGTATTACCGTCACCATAGTGTTTAAAGATTTCAATCTTACCTCTTATTACAGCTTCCAAAACATTTAAATACTCGGTATTAAGTTCTTCGGAGTAATAACCTGGATCGGAATTTATTTTATAGATTGTTTCGTCAAGCAGATAACCTTGGCTAGGAGATATTTCCTTGATAGTCCACTTATTGTTATCTCCAATAGGATAATATTTTGTAATAAACCAACCATTTTTATCTGTAGTATATGTATCTACAAGTTCGTCATTTTTATATACCCCATATACCGCACCTTTTAATGTTGCATTACCTTGAGCAATGCCAAAAGGATAACCATATAGGTCTACTAACTCATCAGAATTGAAATCATTAGATGAAAGTGACAAAGGTTTAGTTTCAATTTCTTCGATTGAAACCGGTTCGGGCCAGTATAAATAACCGTCTATCTTAAATACATTTGCACGCCATTTTTTCAGCACATTATTTACTTTTACTTCGGTCGTTTTATTCCAAGCAATATCTACTATTTGTTCAGTAGGTACAACATATCTCTTTGGAGTATTAACTTCGGATAGCACATAATCGCTGCCTATTAGTATATTTTTGAACTGCGCAACACCATTTTTATCTGTGGTAGCATATTCATCTACTTTAATCCCAGAAAACGATGTGCCTTGTAACCTGAATTTCATACCTTCTACAATACCGTCTTCAGAGTTTTTTCTAACAGTTAGGTTTCCTTTTTTGAGTTCATTATGAAAATTAAGAATAACTAAATCTTCCCATTCAACAAAGGCTTGTTGGGGTTTGTTTGGAACATAATAAAATGGCACATTTATTTCTTCTATGATGTACGGTTCGTCGCCCGAGATAGGTATTCGCCAACCGGCATTACCGTTTTTCCCTGTTTGAACAGTCAAATCATAATATTTTTCACCCAATGATGTACCAGTTAGTCTAAACTTTACGCCTTCTATTTTATTATCCTCACTGGTTTTAATTACATCAATTTTTCCTGATTTTAGTTTGTTTTCTACAGTTACATATGTGGTTTTATCCCACTCTATAGTAATTTGCTTGCTTGGCAAAGGTTCATATCGTTCAGGTGTATTTATTTCTTCTAACTTATACGATGCATTTTTATTAATAAGAATATTTCGAAACGTTGCTATGCCACTGCTATTTGTTACGGCATATTGTTCAATATATTCTCCACTTAAAGATTTTCCGGACAACTTAAACTCTATATTTCCATTTTTTTTATCAACACTTGTCTTTTTGACCTGCAAATTACCGCGTTTTAAAGTATTGCTGAAATTAACAATTGATGTTTGGCCACTGATAACAGTTACTGTTTGATTGCTAACGGGTTTATAGTGGCCTATTGATTCTTCGGTAACCGTATAAGTACCGGGTTTTAAGTCGCTAAATACAGCTTGACCACCGTTTGAAGTTGTAACGGTTTTATTTGCGCCGTTACCTGTGATTGTAAACTCTATGCCATCAACCTTACCGTCTTCACTTACCTTTATAACTTTACAACTACCCGGTATTAACTCATTGACCGCAGAGAAGGAATATGTTCCGTTTGGTGTGTTGCTGTTAATAGTTGCAGTCCAAGAGGACGTGCCATAAGCTCTATAGTTGGTGGGGAAGGAGGTTTCTTTTATGTTGTAAGTACCATAAGGTACTGTCACTTTTGCATATCCGTTTGAATCGGTGGGACCGAGTATATATTGTTTTCCCGATGATGAGTCTGTTGCAGTAAAAACAGCATTTGCGAGTGCTTTACCATCGGTATCCTTTTTGGTTACCTTAATATATCCATCATTTTTGTATATATCTTGAGGCAGATGATAATATCCATTTGGATCAGAAGTTTTGGCACCATTGGAACTATTACTCATCCAATCCACAGGCATTATTTCAGGACCCATATCGTTGCCGAGATGTATCATAAAATCTCTACCATTATATGTGCCTGAATATACGCCAATATGTGTTGTAGAGTCTTCATCGTTACCAAAGATGATTAAGTCACCGGGTGCAAGTTTGCTTCTGTTTACATTACTAGGGCTTGTGCCTATTTTTTCAATTTGCCCTGCGGCAATAAGATTGTCTAACGCTTTCTGCCAGGTAACAACTGCTTGTGAGTTCCAACCGGTCGCATTAATAGCATTGGTAATAAACTGAGTATCTACACCCTCAATATTGGGTAAATAGTTACAAACATAGTATGTAACAAAACCTGCACAGCAAAGACCGTATTGTTCAAACTTTGCTATATCTGGAGCAAGACCTGTTTTGGTCGTAGCGTTTGCTACAGTTTCTTTACCCGATAACGCTGTTCCGTAGTGAATATTTGAGCGAATGTTAGCAGGAGTTTTAGAACTGTAGCTGCCAGACTGATATAACGTACCATTATCTTTTTGTGCCTGAACATCATATCCGGTGTATTCAAGCGCACGAAGAATGGCACTGTCGACCATATTAGCCGGCAAGTCCGATGCCGGAGCGGCCATTGCTGTCATGGGAATAACTGATATGACCATAATAATTGCAATTAGTACTGCAATTGCTTTTTTAGAAAAACTTTTAATTGACGTCATTTAACTTATTTCCTTTCATTTTTGAAATAAAAAGAACGCTTGATATTTTCAAGCGTTCTATATAGATTGGAGATTATCCACCGTAGTTTTTGCTGCTCATACAGATGCAGACATACCACATATTTGTAGCTTCATTGTAGATTGCGCCGACTGCCATATATGTATATTTTGAATCGCCAACGTATTCCCAATGCTTTGTGCTGTTTTTAAAACCTGTTACAATGTTCTTTGCTATTTCATCAGCAGTGCCACCCCAATTTCCTTTGGCTATGGCTTCACGGTCGTAGCCTTCATAATAGTTATATGAGGTATCCATACCGTACTGTGTCATATCATAGTAGGTACCGTATTTAAGTTCGCCACAGACTTCGCGAATGTCTACATGGTCGAAGTTGGTTATTAGCTGATTTGCTCTGTATCTTGCAACTTCGGTAAGGCCTAGTAGAACCGTTGCGGATGTATCACCCTGACTATTTCTTAGTTCATTTATATATTTTGCTGTCAGCACTTCAACATCTTTGGCATCGGCACGTATGACAGGTTGCACCACCGGAATTTCTTCATTGACAGGTTCACTTTCTACCGAGTCTGATGAGGTCACTGTTTTGTCGGTGTAGTGTTCGCTACTTACCATTTCAGATTGTGTGCTTTCTACGGGTGGGGTATCTGTTTTTGATTCTGTTTGGACAGTTTCTGCAATCGGCTCTGATTCGGTAGGTTTAATTTCGATTTGATTGGAGGATACCGTGTCCGACATCGTATCAACCGTAGTAGTTTCTAATTGATAATTGCTACTTGCTTTTGATGTTTCTTCAAATTTTTTACACGAAGCAAGTGTAAGTATATGTAGCAAGATAAGGAGGACCACGAATATTTTCTTTAGCATATTTATCACCTCTACTTACAACATACCGAAACATTTTCAAAAGTCCAGTAAAATATGATAATTTTCTTAAACCTTTCACATTGACGGTCCTAAATTCTGATTTTCGACTTGAGAAGTTTCTTCGTTCTCGGTCTGACCATCCTCGTTTTGCGTATTTTCTTCGGCCTGTTTTACTGCCTGGTCATAGGCGGAAACGACGGCTTTTTGAATTTTGTCGAAGCCTTCTTTGGTAATCGCATGGAAGGTATCTATATATTCTTCTCCGACTTTTCTTGAAGGCATTGCAACAAACATTCCATTTTCTCCTTCGTATACACGTAGGCCGTGGACTGCGAAACTGCCGCCGACTGTAAGACTTGCATATGCGCGAAGACGACTTTCTTCACCGTAATCGGTAAGTTCATCTATTCTTGCTTTAATACTGGGGATTGTTACTTTGTTTTTTGTATTGCTTTGTTTTTTACTGTTGCTTTTTTTAGTTGCCATAATTGTGTTCCTTTCTACATAGTAATATTTGGTGTTTCATTATTTGATAGGTCTTCTGATTCGCTGCTTTGATATTCGGCAACTGCATCTTTAGCCCAATCGGGAAGATGTTGGTTATCTATAACACCGAAGAAGTTTCCTCGGCGATAGCTTGTTTTTTCTCCATCTTTTAAGAAAAAACCGAAAATTCTAGTCCCTATGGCATCGGGTCTGCAACCGTTGCCTGTTTCAGCATAGAAGAGTTGAAAGTCTGGCGTTTTATATTCATCCTTCAGTATGGACGGTCGAAGTATTAGAACCTGGTCTTCGTAATTCTTCTCATCATTACAATGAGTGTTGTCATACAAACCGAGTTCATGCCATGCGTTTCTGGCCTGTGTTACAAATAAATCTACAAGCCCCGGGTGAGAGGTGACTTCATAATGCCACCTGTCTTCATCGTGGGGGAGATAGAAATCTTTTGACCATTCTTTGTTACTGTCAGAGAATCTGCCGTCTTCTAAATTGCGCTGTACCGTATTTGATAGCACCCAATTGACTCTTTCAAAGCCGTATAGGTCTATGACCGACTTAGCACACTCACCGAGACAGTTGTCTTTATAATTCTCATTAATTGCTCTTTCAATGGCTCTTGCACAGTCACAGTTTTCTCTATGGCTTTCACGCCATCTGTCAAGTTCGGCATGATCTATGGCATCTCTTTTTGACCATCTATATATGGCTTTATGTTCAGGCATCACTGTCACCGCCCTGATTTTCTGCCCACTTTACAGATAGGTGTACAAGTGCGGCACGTTGTTGTTCGGGGGATAGTCCGTTAAGAAAATCGAAGAGAGTCATTTCACTAGTATCCTGTTTAGAGATATTACATTCTTTGCAGTTATCACATATTTTTTCTCTTTTTATAATAACCGAGCGACCATCCGACGACTCGCAGAATGAGAGAATATCGTTGTATCTAAAACCTACTCTTTTTCGTATTTCGTCAGGAATTGTTATACGGCCGCGTTTGCCAAGAACACGAAACAGTTTACTCATGTTGCTCACCTCGTTTCTCAAATGGGCAACCGTGTTCATCAAGCGGGCAGCCATCGTCACAGTTACCTTCACATATAAAGTTAGTAAGGTCTATTGCCTGGCGGATTATGATTTTGTCATCATTTACATAAATTTCAATAATGCTGTTTTCCGTCACCCCGATGTCTACAAGCATATCTATGGGTATGGAAATAAGCACATGATCATTTGCAGTTACTTTCTTATCTTGCATGATATAATGCACTCCTTTAATACTTTCTCGTAGTTATAATCTTCTTCACCGAACATGTCTGAAATGGGGAGCTGTTTGGGTTTGCATCTTTCTCTCTCATATAGGTCATAATTGCCTATAAGCAATTCTTTGAATTCTTTTCCGGCATCGTATCTTTGTGCCATTGAATGTATTCGTGAAAAGTCAAAGATTGAAAAACCTTCATACAACTCTCGTATTTCTGGACAGTCATTGTAGGATAATAAAAATTTACCCTTTATTTGTTTGAGGGTATCTCTGAGTCGTACATGGTCATCCCATCCAAAACCCACATCATACATATCTTCGGTAGAGAAGTAGGGGGGATCGGCGTAGAAGAATGAGTCAGGTCGGTCATAATGTCGTATTAATGTTTCAAAGTCCTGGTTTTCTACTATTACATTTGCCATTCGGTTTTCAAGTTCTTGAATAAGGCCGAAGAGTTTTCTGATGTCAAATGGTTGTGATGCAAAGGATTTACAACTGCTTGAATAACTGTAGCGAAGCAGTTTAAGAAACATCGCAGCTCTGCGCACATCATAATCTTCGGTTATTCGTAATCGCAGTTCTTGAAGTTCTTTGGCTTCGGGGGAAGGTAGCAATATTTCTGTAAGCCCTAATTCTTCGGTTAAGTACCAATCACTGAACTGCTCATGTTCAAAAAATCTTCTTATTGCAATAAAGTCTTCACGGGAATTTAGGTTACAAAATCCAAGTTCTCTAATGGTTGCCATTGTTCGCTCTTTCATACAGTGAAACAGGTTGGCAAGATTACGGTCAAAGTCGTTATACACTTCAAAGGAATGTATCTCAGGCTTACCAAGAAGCACACTACCGGAACCGCCAAACACATCTATAAACCTTTCGTATTTCAGTGGAAATACAGCGTATAAAATGTGCAGTATGGATGATTTATTTCCTACACGTGATACAGGGGTTTTAATTATAATCTCCTCGCTTTCGCAAGTACCAATCGCCCTGTAAACGAAAAAAGGCATCAATCGTTATTGGAGCGATTGATACCATTTAAAATTAATCTTTATTAAGTTCTTTTCTTAATCGGACAATTTCTTCTTCGTATTTATTTATGGTGTTAATTTGCAGACAACACATAAAGGCTGTAGCTATAATTCCACCAACTATGCAACATAATAAATGACTCATAAATTCATACCCTGACCTTCTGTGCTTATTGGCGTTTCGTCGTTGCCGGTAATAAAGCCGCCAAGTTCATTGTTCACAAAATCTGACAGCCATATACCTGCAAACATATCGTGTGTAGCCAGTCTCCAAATGGGGAGTCTACCGACGCTAAGCTTTATGTTTTCATCAAATGGAAATAGGATACAGGTTAAGTCTTTGTGTTTAAAGACAAAGACATCATTAAACTTTGTGTTGTCAAGCAAAATACCTTTTTTGGTCAGGTCATCGTTGATGCCATCTACCCATTCAGATATTTCGCCGCCGCATCCTCTGAGAATAAGACCTTCTCTATTATTCATATTACGAAGGGATTCGGCAGTTATATTAGATATGCTCATAACGACTGACCACCTATATTTTGATCTTCGGTTTCTTCTTCCGTTTCTTCGCTAACTTCTTCATCTTCTGACTCGTTATCGTCATATGAAATGGGTGCGAACATATTGCATCTACCGTTAGATATGATGCCATAGTCTGTAACCTTAGAGCCTGTCCTTTCAAGAAGTTTCATACAAGTTCTTTCACAAACAATATCTTTAAGCCATCTTGGGTCAACCCGGCTGTCCATATTATTAAGGAGATATTCTTTGAAGAAGTCTACCTCATCATTGCAGTAGTATGCGAGTTGGTATGAATCGAGATTGTTTACTATCTGTTGAGCTTCTGCCAATGTTTCAACATCAAACCCTTGTAATATTGCTTTGAATTTCATTTGGTCGAATTCTTTTAGCTGATTGTATGTATGCGCTAATTTATTAAGCTCATTTATATTCATATTTGAATAAAAGAACTGATGATGTATATGCGGTATAGATGAAATAAAATCATAGCAGGTACATTCACTCAAAGGACAATCTAATGTGTCATTTATTATGTTGTTAAGATTACTTTCATCCATAGGGAAGTGGAACCAGAACTTGTTTATAGAACTGGCATCCGGTTCGGTGTTTGGTGCCTTGCCAAGTCTTATGCTGAATATTGCATGGCTGTATTCATTTGCTTCACTACGTGGCAAGGTTTTGCCGTCATAGACTTCAAGATTTTTATGCTCTCCGGCTACAACGTAATAACCATTATAAAAGATACCGCTATCTATGTTTTTGATGAATTCGCCAACCTTTGCTGTATTAAGAAGGCTTGGATCAACATCTTTAACACCGGGCAGTTGTAAATGCAAATCGTTTTCTATTGCAAACTGTCCAAGGTTGTCGAGAGTATCTACGTTGGATGCAATCATAATATTTTCAAGACCGTATGAAAGGTTTATTAACTCTTTCATTGGTAGTCCGTTTTCATATTTACCGTCTTGCACTCTTTGTTCAAGGATGGCCGCAAGAGCAATTATTTCACCGTCAGACAATTTATTAAGTCTTTGGGCAAAAAAAGAAAGTTCTTCTAATGTAGGACAATCCAGTCTTGTATCTACAAGCGCAGGTATGTCTGAGCAATCGGTGACGGCTATGTCTATATAGCAGTTATCTCGGCCTATAAGCCTTGCTCTTTGTTTTGCATCCTGTATTTCGGTTTGTTTTGCAGGTAATAGTAACGATGTGTAATAATATCCATCATTAGTCGGTTTTTCTGTTGTAATTTCAAGCATAATTCTATGTTCTTGTATCATGTCTTAACGTAACTCCTTACATTCTTAAAGTTGGGACTGTGTCCTCATCTAAATCTGTAAACTTAAATTGCACCCCTGCTTCTTGTAGGTCTTCGATAATATGATCCTGAATACCTTTAGCGATATCGAAACTTATTTCTCCGCTTTCAATTTTAATGCCTAATTTGTCGCAGTATTTCTTAACCAAATCCCAGCAGTCATATTCAAGCTCATCAAAGTATCCGAGCGTGGAGCAGTCGATAGGTTCTTTTGGAATAATGATTTTACAATCATCTCCGAACGGAACAATATTTTGGTCCTTTAATCTTTGTTCTTCAGCTAATTCTTCGGCAGTAAGTTTTCTGAAAGTATCATACTCCGGGTCTACTGCCAGCGTTCTGCCGTTATCCCATTTCATATGGATTCCGCATTGATCATCAATATGCACAATGGTACCTCTTGTACCCGGTGGAACAGGGTGGTGAGGATCATCCATATTAATTAAAAGTATTCTTGTTCCCGGCGGGTGTGTTTCTCTGTATCGTTCCGCAAGTTTTTCACGTCTTTGAAATTCGTTCATTTGAATTTTCTCCATTCTTTATATGTTTTTGGATTTGTTTATTACAGTCATATATCACATCACTCCCATCTGCATATTCTGCATTTGCTGTATATACTCATCCATTTCTGATTCAGTATGGATAAAGTAGTCTTTACCACCGTGCCAGAAGGAAACAAAAAGCGAGCCATCATCAGTCTTGATTTCCTGACTCTCTATACTTTCTCCAATACCCGATACGTTTTGTCCGAGTATCCATTTTTTAAGTTGTTCTGTTTCTTCTGCGGTAAGTTCTTCATGAAGTCTTACTTCTACTACACCATATAGTGTTTCGCCCTTGTATTCCAAATCCCAATCGGCTGAAATGAGTTTAGATTTCACACCGTCATCTTCGCTATAATACTCGGCCATATTTTTGTTATCTCTTGAATTTATTTCATCCAGTCGCTGCTTTATATCTTGTGCGGCACTATTGATTACAAACTCGTCTACCGTGTACATATCTCCGTCGCCTTTATCTATATCACCGGTAATAGGAAAATAGAATTTTTCGGTATGTGCGAGATATTTGTCCAGTAACTTTTTAACGTCATCAAGCACTTCACGAATATTGGTATATTGGTCATGCAGTATATCTGTTTCCATTAAATCTTTTATTTCATCCGATGCGCTTGTAAGAAGGTCTACCGTTACCCTTACGGTAGTAAGTGTGTTGTTTGCATTAAATAGGGGAATAAGTTTGTTACCGAAATCGTTGTCTGAAAATAACTTTACTTTTATTTCTGCATTTTCACCATCGGTTATTGGTATATCGTGCGCAGGTTTTAATATGCCTATAGCACGTAAATCTGTATTAATGTTTCTTTCACTTGGGAAATCTAGTATTAGGGTTTCGCCGTTATATTCGACTATAGCTTTTAGCATTTCAGATACCTCCCATACCTGTGTTTTGTATTTTGCTACTGTATGTTTCAATTATTTCTTCTACCGTTTCGCAAGCGTTGTTCATACTTACATAACCGTGTTTACTGAACATACCTTCCATTTCTTCTCTCAGGTGCTCACCGAGTTCGTCATACTTGATATAATCTTCAAGTTCGGCGCTTACACTGTAGTCTTCATCGTTATCTACGAAGTATTTTCCGACTTCCTCATCGGTTGTAATATCTTCAATAAAAGTGAAAGAGTCCATTCTGTCTGCAAGTACACAAATGGATGTGCTATCCGATACATTGGCATACTCAATTAGTGCCTGAAGTTTTTTAAGATCCATTCCATAAATATTGATGTATGATGATACCGTGTTGACTGCAAATAAGTCCTCACTTATTAATAACCGATTTAACATGTCTTTTGTGCCGCCGACATCTGTACTTATATCTGAAATGTAGCAATAACACGCATCTAATGAATCTGCGCCAAGTCTTGCAATTGCTTTGGATATACTCAGGTCATCATCAGGCAAGTACAAATATTCCGTTTTTTCTTTGTATGATAATTCCACAGTTATTAGGGAATCGCCTGTATAGTCGTATGATGGGAATGTAGTTCCGTCATATATCTCGGTTATTACAGCACCGTCAATTTTGCAAAGTAGTCCACGGTCTGAAACGGTAATACTGCCAGTATTGAGCACTTCTTTGCCAAGGGCTACAAAGTTCATATTTTCAAGTTCATCTTGAGTAATACATCCCTGTTTAGATAACAGGTATTGTTTTCCCACGTTTTCCATACTGCTTAAATCCTGGAATAGTGAATATGCCTGTAGGTTAAAAGTAGTGTTTATCATGTCTTTGGGCATATCGGATTCTTCGTGTTTTACGGCCTCAATAAAGGTGTCTAATTCACGAGGAGTAAAACTGTCCATTCGTTTAGCAAGGTAGTTGATTTCGTCAAGGTTATGAAAGAAGTCCGTTCTTAACGGTAGGTCTTTTGGATCCAGAACATCTACCACCATTGCGCTTGCAGGAATCATCTCGCCAAGACCCGCTTCTTTTAACTTTTCTTGCAGAACATTATCTGAGCAGGGGAAGTCGATAGTGACAATTTGATGTGCTGCTATTTTTAATGTAATCATTATTCTTCTGTCCTTTCTCTTTGTACGGCACCTATGCCGAATCTTCTTATTGTCATTGCATTACATATTAGGCCGAATTCTTTAAACGGAATAATATCCGGATCGGATAAATCTTGTATGTCTAAATACTTTGTTCCGCGATATAAATCCTTTGCGGCGCAGTAAAGGGTGTATATATGCTCGTTGCAGTATTTAAGTTTTATCTTGTCGAAGTGAATGTATTTTTCCTTAATGTATCGTTTGGCTAGTCGGTATAACCGCACGTCTGATGTCAGCAAATAAATTGCGGACATTAAAGCATAGTTGCTTGTATCTCTTTTTTGGATGGCCTCATTAAATGCAAGGCGGTGAAAGTCACTTGCAAACTCCATAGAGTTCATATCGCACTCCATCAGGTATAGCTTCAATCTTTGACGGAATACTGGATTTTTAATAGACTGCATCGTCCACGTAATTAAATCTTTTAATGTTTCCTCTGTTGGTTCGTAATTAAATTCGCATATGACCATAACACCATGTCCTCTTGGTTTAAAGTTTGGAACACCACGCATAACCTTTTCAAATTTGCGTAGTTTTTCATCATCAATAAAATACATATTTTTAATCCTTTCCTTGAAATAAAAAAAGCCCTCGACTTTAAGGAGAAAGAAAAAGTCGGGGGCAGTAGTAGGGGTCTTACATATTAAGTTGTGTTGGACTCTCAGGTTGGGAATCCATGATTGAAGGGTATGCTTCTTCTAGTTTATATAGTATGTCTTCGAGTGTTCGCTCTTGGCCGTAAGTTAAAGTTTCGCAATTTTCTTTTGCGAACTTTATGGCTTTATATATTTCCTCACTTTCTTCGCTCTCAAATATCTTATGCTTGTCCACAAGACCAGAGCGAAGAGCAAAGTATTCTTTTGAATATCTGTAGTCAGGGGAGTACTCACCGTGCACAACACTTTTGCCGTCTTTACATACACTCCATGAGGAGAATAGGAATCCGAACGAATTATTATATGTACCACCAAATACGACATCGTTATATCTGCCAAACATTTTATATTGCTGTATATCTTTAAAAGGCATTTGGGGTGATGCTTCATACATTGAGACATACTCACGGATATCTTCGGCATCATTCATAATTTTAAGAAATATATCTTTTACGTCGGGTGTTGATACATCTTTCTGTTTATAATACAAAAACCCGTTTTCTCCTTGCTCGACAAACGCTTTTCCGCCGTAAGAGATAACGAGTCTTTTTTGCTCTGCATTATAATCGCAGTTGTATCCGTATTTTATAACTTTTCTTGCTAATTCACTTTGATACAGATTCATAATTGCACTCCTTACATTGTTTGATTTTGTTCTTGAGTTATTGTAGGTTCTAAAGGTTCGGCAGAATATATTACCTGACCTCTATATGCAATCTCTTTTACTTCTTCCGGTTTATATGATTCTGTACCAAAGAGTTTTTCATATTCACGACGGTCAGAGGCGGCTATATCCCAACGACTGTATGTAAAGTGTGGATCACGGCTTAGTGTATCCGTCGAAGTTTTAAACGTAAACTCTGTATCGTTTTTAAGTATTGTTACACGAGCAGTCTGTGCCGATGATTTATATATTGCTTCACGTATAGCCTTTACTCTATGAATAGGGCTGTCATCCAATTCTTCGATTGCTTTTATATGTTCTCTGAGACTTTCTGTTTCTCTGAGACCTAACAATATCTCTTGGAGATTTTCTTCTAAATATTTATCTCTTTCGGATATTACAAATTTTGTAGGGTCAAGTATATACTCCAGCAAGTCATCTTCATGCCAACCGTTAAACTGGTAATAGCATTCCCATTGCACATTTTCGGAGGATATCCCGGCAAGGAAGTTTTCTCTGGCATACCCCTTAACCGTTCTCTCATTGAAGTTATCTAAGTATGATTGGGTTTGCTCATCTATTGGACGTATTGTTGAATATATTTCCGGACTTGAATTAACGGTATCTATAATGCTTTGGCGGACGAGTTGTTGAACCTCCTCAGCCATTTTATACTGACCTTTACTTTCTTCAAATTCGGGGAACATACTTTTTAGCTGATGATATGCACAATATACCTGGTTATCTTTCTTGCAATGCATACCGATAAAGGATAAGTGTTCATCTCTTTCTATATGACTGCCATGATAGAAGGTCTGGGAGAACAGGTAGTCAAAGTTATCGTTCTTTGCGATCTTCAAAATAAGGGTTTTTGTTTTTTGCCCTTGCTCTAATATAAAGGGTATGTATGACTTGTCGTTTAGCCACTGCTCGAATTTACTTATTTTTGACATTTATATTTTCCTTTCATAATTTTTGTGTGAAACCTTGATTCATATCTTCAGCTTCGGTAATTTCCTTCAAATCGTTAGGATCGACTATAATTTCCGATTCGTTTCTTCCGTTAAAAAGAGCGAGGATATGTTTTTTCTCTATCTTCGCCTGATACACTTTTCCGTCTTCATTAAAACGGTGGGCGAACCATTCGGCTTTTTCTTTGTCCAGTGTCCAAGATAAAGCAAATACATTGTATTCGTTATGCGATGTTAAACCTCTGTATACGGTAACCGTATCATCTAGCTCATCCAACTGTTTTCTTTCTTCTGGTGTCATAAGATGTTCGGGATCGGCCTTCTTGAAAAATCCAACAAGTTCTTCCTTACTTACATTAACATCACAATTTGGATTTTCTGACATTATCCACGCATCATTAAGAATCTTTGAAAAATCTTCAAATGAAAGATGATCTTCAGCAAATTTCAAAAAGGCTAATGCATACGGCTTGTTAACCATCATAAATATCTGATACACATTTTCTGTATCTGTTATTTGCTCACCGATAAAGTTTTGCCATTTGCGAAGGTTGTCTGTGCTTTCTAACACATTAATCATTGCCATATCTCCGTTTTGTCTAATACCAACGTAAGCGGAGGAGGTGAAGGGATGATGTACGATAAGTGGTGAAAACTCCGTTTCGTGAATCTGCGTGTAGAGCAGGTTTAGCGCAACTTTTTTCACTGCTTTTAAATCTGTTTTATACCTCATTTGCGTTCTCCTTTCTTTTGAATTTTGGGCATAAAAAAGCAGGTAGAGTTTTGAGTTCTCTACCTGCTAATATGTTTGTGAAAATATAATTTTTAAATAAAAAAAGCCGGTAGATTTTTTTAAAAAATCTACCGGCTAATAGCTGAATATTTAACGGTTTGAGTTCAATCCCCATAAAAAGTGCAAAAAGTGCCATTTTCATCTGTCATTCGTTCCTTAACTTTTTAGGGGTATGAGATGCCGCAAACCTGCATAAACACTAAGAAAAAAAGGAATGCATCTATTTCATGCATTCCTTCTGGTGCGAGTGATGGGACTTGAACCCATACGTCGTGGACACACGCCCCTCAAACGTGCCTGTCTGCCTATTCCAGCACACTCGCAAATCTTGGGCGCCCGATTATTATAGCACTTGAGTGCCCAGTTGTCAACAAAAAATTTATTCTTTTTTATTTTTTTTGAATTTACCCTTTAAATCAAGATAAATAAAGGGGAAGACTATTGCCGAAAGAGCTACTCCCGAATAGACATCGAGAATAGAATGTTGCTTTAAGCAAACGGTTGCAAGGCAAATTGATATGGTTATAAGTATTGAAAGGGCGCGACCTATAATGGTGCTGAATGGTTTTGTGTTCCAAACAGAGAAAAGCATACCCAGTGTGAAAATTACGTGCATAGAGGGAAAAACGTTGGTGTTGGTGTCAAACCCGTGAAGGCGCTTTACAATATCTGTAAAAACATTATCGCGCGCGAATTCACTTGGGCGAAGATTTTGCTCATTTGGAAAAATGACATATACAGCAAATGTAATAATACAGGTGACAATTAAAAATTTATGAAACCTTTTGAATGCGGGTACGTCAAAAAAGAGGGTGTAAAAACCCACAAGCGCTAAAAGGAAATACCAAAGGGCATAGGGGACTATAAAAAACTCACAAAAGGGAATAAGGTCGTCGTGTGGTGTGTAGATAGCATATTTAGGCACAACAAATTTTTCAACAAGTGAGTAAGCTAAAAAATATGCAGGCCAAAACAAAACGAAAAACAGGTGACGGTATTTTTCGCTTGTGATATTTTTTAATTTAAAACCTTTATAATAATTGGTCATATGTAAGCCCCCAGATTTAAGTAAATAAATTTTAACACTTTTTGCCCTGAAATACAATATGAAAAATGATGAAAATTATTACAATTATCAAAGGGTGGATTTTGGGACAGTGAAAAAATTAAAATAAATTTGTAAAAAGTGCTTGACAAATGTCGACGCTTTGATTATAATAAAATTACAGAAAACGAACAAATGTTCGGTGGAGGAAAAATTATGAGTTTAGGCAATACATTACTTACATTATTTGAGATAGCGCTTGTTGCATTTACTATATGGGCAGTTTTTCATGAGGATTTGTTTATCGAGTTAGAGGAAAACATTGCAGCGCACATTCGCCGTCGCAAATTTAAGGTTTTAGAGGGGAATCGCGTTAGCAAAAGTTATACCCCTGTAAACAACCGTTAACTTTTAATACCAGTCATTTTTAAATACTCTTTCTTTATGCAAAATTGGGCAGATTTTTAATCTGTCCTTTTTTGTTTGTTTTTGTTGCAAAAGGTATGTCTTTGTGATAAAATTGCAACTTGGTATGATTTTTTAAAAGAGGGATCTTATGTTTAAAAAACTTATAGGCGATAGAGCCTTTTATAAAAGGGTATTTGTGCTTACTGTTCCCATAATGATTCAGCAGGGTATTACAAACTTTGTTAATATGCTTGACAACGTTATGATTGGTTGCGTGGGTCAGGCAGAGTCTACCGGTGTTGCGGTTTCAAACCAGTTGCTGTTTGTTTTTAATCTTTGCATTTTTGGCGTTATTTCGGGCGCGGGAATTTTTACGGCGCAGTATTTTGGCAAAGGGGACTTAGAGGGTGTAAAGCAAACATTTAGGTTTAAGGTGATTTTTGGCTTTTTGCTTTGCGCGTTGGGAATGGCACTATTTGCCTTTAAAGGTGAAAACCTTATTATGCTTTATCTTAACAAAGACGATAATGCCACCCTTGCTATGCAGTCACTCGGGTTTGCTAAAAGTTACCTTTATATAATGATGATAGGGCTTATACCCTACGCCATATCTCAGTGCTATGGCAGTACGCTGCGTGAGTCGGGGCAGAGTACGGTGCCAATGATTGCCGGAGTTATAGCGGTAGTGGTAAATCTGTCATTTAACTATGTGCTTATTTACGGTAAGTTTGGCGCGCCAAAACTTGGTGTTAACGGCGCGGCAATAGCCACAGTTATATCACGTTTTGTAGAGCTTGGAATACTTATTGGCTATACATTTATAAAGCGTGAAAAGTGCAGTTTTATTTTACAGGGGTGGAAAAGCCCCTATATTTCGCTTAGTCTTATTGGTGAAATATTTAAAAAAGGTATGCCGCTTATGCTTAACGAGGCGCTTTGGGCTTCGGGCATTGCTACGGTTAACGGATTTTATGCTATGCGTGGGCTTGACGTTGTGGCGGCAAACAACATATCACAAACATTTTTTAACGTGTTTTCGGTTGCATTTATGGCGATAGGTATGGCGGTTGGAATAATACTGGGTCACGACCTTGGCGCAGGTAAACAAAGGGATGAGGTAAAAGATACAGCCTTTAAACTGATAGCCTTTTCGGTTTTTGTGAGTGTGATTGTGGCAATCGTTTATGCCGTGAGCGCAATATTTATACCCAGGGTTTACAACATAAGTGATAACGCAAAACACATTGCCACCGCTTTGATGCAGATTACTGCGCTTACTATGCCGATAGACGCGTTTGCGCATTCGTCATATTTTACACTGCGTTCGGGCGGCAAGGTGATTATAACGCTTATATTTGACAGCTTTTTTGTTTGGAGCGTAAGCGTTACAGCGGCGGCATTGCTTATAAATTGCACATCGCTTGGAATTTTAACGGTATATTTTATTGTAGGTATGTTAAACCTTATAAAATGCGTTTTGGGTTATGTGTTTGTAAAACGCGGTTCTTGGATTAAAAATATAATAATTGACACCTAAAGAAGTAAAAAATTGTTAAAAATTTAGCATTTTCGGTATTGTTTTTTTGTCGAAAAAATGTTATACTACCCTTGTATGAAATTTTGAAAGGAGTTACATATAATGAACTACTCACATGAAGTACAAAATATGTGCCCACTTGCTAAAGGCGCATATCACGGTCCTGCTCCTATTCCCGAAGAGGGCAAATGGGTTCAGGTAAAAGAAGTTAAAGACATTTCAGGTCTTACCCACGGTATTGGCTGGTGCGCACCTCAGCAGGGCGCTTGCAAACTCAGCCTTAACGTAAAAGAGGGTGTTATTGAAGAGGCTTTGGTTGAAACCATTGGTTGCTCAGGTATGACACACTCAGCTGCTATGGCATCTGAAATTTTGGTTGGCAAGACCTTGCTTGAAGCGCTTAACACTGACTTGGTTTGCGACGCTATCAACACAGCAATGCGCGAACTTTTCTTGCAGATTGTTTACGGTCGTACTCAGACCGCTTTCTCAGAAGACGGTTTGCCAATCGGCGCAGGTCTTGAAGACTTGGGTAAAGGCCTTCGTTCACAGACAGGTACTACCTATGCTACAAAGGTTAAGGGACCTCGTTACCTTGAACTTGCTGAAGGTTATATCACAAAGTGCGCTGTTGATGAAAATGACACCATCATCGGCTACAAGTTTGTTCACCTTGGCAAAATGATGGAAATGATTAAAAAAGGTATGGACGCTAACGAAGCGCTTGAAAAAGCCAGCGGCCAGTACGGACGTGTTGATGACGCAGTTCGCCTCATCGACCCCCGTGAAGAATAATTAGGGAGGTAACAGATTATGCCATTATTTGAAAGCTATGAAAGAAGAATTAATCAAATAAATGCAGAACTTAACAAGCACGGCATTGCTTCTATTGAAGAGGCTAAGCAGATTTGTGACGATGCAGGCGTTGACGCTTACGGCATTGTTAAGGGCATTCAGCCAATTTGCTTTGAAAATGCTGCATGGGCTTACGTTGTAGGTTGTGCAATTGCTATTAAAGATAAGGTAGCATCTGCTGCCGAAGCTGCAGAAAAGATTGGTCTTGGACTTCAGTCATTCTGCATTCCCGGTTCTGTTGCTGACGACCGTAAGGTTGGTATTGGTCACGGTAACTTGGGCGCAATGCTTCTTAGAGAAGAGACAAAGTGTTTCGCATTCCTTGCAGGTCACGAATCATTTGCAGCTGCTGAAGGCGCTATAGGTCTCGCAAGAAGCGCAAACAAGGCTCGTAAAGAGCCACTTCGCGTAATCCTTAACGGTCTTGGTAAGGATGCCGCTCAGATTATTTCACGTATTAACGGCTTTACCTATGTTCAGACTAAGTTTGACTACTTTACAGGTGAGCTTAGCATTGTTAACGAAACTGCTTACTCAAACGGTGAGCGCGCAAAGGTAAGATGCTATGGCGCTGACGACGTTCGTGAAGGCGTTGCAATTATGCACAAAGAGGGCGTTGACGTATCTATTACAGGTAACTCAACCAACCCAACACGTTTCCAGCATCCTGTTGCAGGTACTTATAAGAAAGAATGTATCGAACAGGGTAAGAAGTATTTCTCAGTAGCATCCGGTGGCGGTACAGGTCGTACACTCCACCCAGACAACATGGCTGCAGGTCCTGCTTCTTACGGTATGACCGATACAATGGGTCGTATGCACTCTGACGCTCAGTTTGCAGGTTCAAGTTCTGTTCCTGCTCACGTAGAGATGATGGGTCTTATCGGTGCAGGTAACAACCCTATGGTTGGTATGACTGTTGCTTGCGCAGTTGCAGTTAACGAAGCGCTTAATAAATAATGCACAATGCATAATTCATAATGCATAATTAAAGGACTTGAGGTTTTTCTCAAGTCCTTTTTTGTAGGGGTGATTCACGAATCACCCGTCAAATTATGTTAAAATAAGTTGGACACATCATTTTTGAGTAATCTTCAATGATGTGTCTATATTTTTTAGGATAAGGTACAATTGGTGAAGTTCTCTAATTTGAACCTGTATATAGTAAAATATATGCATATTACACAAAAAATATTCATATAATTGTGTTAATACTATCAAAAATACTATAATGTATTGACTTTTGATGAAAAATATGGTTAAATATATTTATAGAAAAACTGAAAACGTTTTCAGTTTCTTATATACGAATGTTTTATATGTTTTTTCGATAAAAAGGAACAACACAATGACCATTAAAGACGTTGCAAAATACAGTGGTGTTTCAATAACCACCATTTCCCGTGTTTTGAATAATCACCCCGACGTGCGTGAAGAGGTGCGCGCCAAGGTGTTAAAAGCTATTGAAGAGCTGCACTATGTCCCAAACAGCAGCGCAAGGGACTTGGGCAAAATGCAAACCGATACTATCGGCGTTGTGGTGCGCGGTGTTGGAAACCCTTTTTTAAATTCGGTTTTACATGCGATTGAAAAAGAGGTGAGCCGGGCAGATTATTCGATGGTGATGCATCAAATCGGTTCAAACGAAGATGAGCTTGCCGAAGGCGCATCGTTAGTAAGGTCTAAAAGATTGAAGGGACTTATCTTTCTTGGCGGGCGGTTTGATTACACATCCGAGCAAATTGCCACATTGGGTGTTCCGTTTGTCTGCTGTACATATACAAACACCTTTGGCAGTCTTAAAAAAACGGCATATTCTTCGGTTTATATTGACGACTATGCCGAGGCCTTTCGTGCAGTAAAAACACTGACCGATTTAGGTCATAAAAAAATTGCTGTTTTACTTGGTACAACCGACGACCACTCGATAAGTGAGCTTCGTTTTAAGGGTTATTGTGATGCCCTTAAAAGTGCCGGCATAGTATTAGATAAAGACCTTATTATTGAGGCCAAAAGCTTTAATATAGACGACGCCTTTAAAGCTGCCGAAAGCTTTCTAAAAAAGGGTAAGGATTTCACTGCTGTTTTTTCCATTGCGGATGCTATGGGAATTGCGGCGATAAAGGCGCTTCATACTGTGGGACTAAATGTGCCTGACGACTGTTCTTTAATTGCGATAGACGGTATTCAGGTTTCAAAATATACTATCCCCACACTTACAACCCTTGTGCAGCCCAGTAAGCAGATGGGCACACTCGCGGTAGAGGTTTTGCTTAATGTCCTTAAGGATGAGTGCGGCAGCTGTCAGCTGAAGCTTGAAACAACTTTGCGTGAGGGTGGCACCCTTGCAAAACCTAAAGCTTGATTTTTACACC